>JBKOZW010000190.1:0-4059 GCA_046726095.1 Actinomycetota bacterium | reverse complement strand
ATCGCGTAGAGGTTCACGTCGGAGTCGGCGAGCGAGAGCCAGAACTCGTCCTCCTCGACGCGGAGCAGCACGGGGTCGTTCAGGATCCCGCCGTCCGGAGCGGTGATGAACACGTACTTGGCCTGGTCGACAGAACATCTGTACAGGTCCCTTGGCACGAGCATGTTCGTCAGATCGAACGCGTCCTTGCCCTTGATCTGGATCTGCTTCTCGACGCCCACGTCCCAGAGCGTCACGCCGTTCACCAGGTTCCAGTACTCGGCGACCGGGTCGCCGTAGTGACGCGGGTGGTACGTGTGGTTGTAGACGCTGTAGCGCGCGACGCCATGACGACGCGACGCGTAGAAGTACGGCGACTTGCGGACCCGCGTGTAGAGCAGGATCCCGGGGTTCTCGTTCACTGCCATCTTCGTTGCTCTCCTTCCTATGCCCGCAGGCGCTCGCCCGTGGGATCCCACAGCGGCTCCCGGGCGACGGTCGCCGCGAGCCGGTCTCCGAAGTACTCCACCTCCACCGGCGAGCCGACCGTCGCGAGCTCGACGGGCAGGTAGCCGTAGACGATCCCGCGACCGATCGAGTAGCCGTAGGTCGCGCTCGTCACGTAGCTCATGACCCGGCCGTCCGCCCAGATCGGCTCCTTGCCCATCACGACTGCGACCGGATCGTCGAAGGTCATGCACGCCAGCTTCTCGGTCAGGCCGCGCTCGCGCTTCGCACGGAGCGCGTCGCGACCCTGGAAGTCCTTGTCCAGTTTCACCGCGAAGCCAACGCCTGCCTCGAACGGATCGTGCTCGGCGGTGATGTCCTGGCCCCACAGCCGGTAGCCCTTCTCCAGGCGGAGGGAGTCGAAGGCGCCGAGGCCGGCCGCGATCACACCGTGATCGTGGCCGGCCTCCCACAGCAGGTCCCAGACCCGGGCCCCCATCTCGATCGGGCCGTAGAGCTCCCATCCGAGCTCGCCCACGTAGCTGATCCGTTGCGCGAAGCACGGGACCTCGCCGACCGCCAGCTGGCGCATCGTCATGTACGGGAACGCCTCGTTCGAGACGTCCGCATCCGTGACGGCCGCCAGGACGTCGCGGGCTCGCGGTCCCCACACGCCGAGGCAGAACCGGTGGTCCGTCATGTTCGCGATCGACACGCGTTCGTCGTCCCGCAGCTGCGATCGCAGCCAGGCCAGGTCGTGCATCCCGGACCCGCCGCCGGTGACGACCATGAACGAGTCCTCGCCGCCGCGCGTGACGGTCAGGTCGCACCGGATCCCACCCCCTGGCGTCGGCATCGACGTGTAGATCACGGTGCCGGCCGGCCGATCGATCCGGTTCGCGCACACGCGCTCCAGGAACGCGAGCGCGTCCGGCCCCTCCACGTCGAGCTTCACGTAGGGCGTGATGTCGAACAGCGCCACCCGTTCGCGCGTCGCCAAGTGCTCGGCGCCGACGGCCGGCGACCAGTTCTGCGCGGCCCACCCCGTGCGCGATTCCCAAGGAGCGCCGCTCAATACCTTGTTCGCATCGAACCACTGGGGTCGCTCCCACCCCGCCCCGGTGAAGAACTCCGCGCCGAGCTCGAGGTGTCGTTCGTGGAAAGGCGTCAGCCGCAACCCGCGCGGGCGCGCCATCTGTTGGAGCGGATGGAGGATGTCGTAGACCTCGCGGTACTGCTGCTTGCCGCGCTCCACGACGTAAGGCGGCGTCGTCTGGAATCCGTAGAAGCGGTTCGCGTCCGCCTCGCCCAGGTCGTAGCCGGGCTCCCCCGTCGCGATCCACCGCGCGACCTGCTCCCCCATCCCGCCGGCGTGCGTGACCCAGACCGCCTCGCACACCCAGACGCCGCCCGTCCTCGCGCTCTCACCGACGATCGAGCCGGCGTCGGGCGTGAACGAGAACATCCCGTTCAACGAGCGCGACGGGTCGGCCGGTCGCATCCGGCCCCGGAGCGCCGGGAGCAGCCGGGCAGCTTCGGCCTCGGCAGGATCGAAATCGGCGGGCGTGAACGGCATGAGCGAGGGCTGCATCGCGCGGCCCGGCGGGCGCAGCTCGCCCTGCGGGGTCGCGATCGGCTCGTGGTGGTAGCTGCCGACGCCGTAGTGGTCCTTGCGTTGACGGAAGTACATCGCGAAGTCTTGGTGGCGCAGGATCGGATGGACGACCTCACGGGTCTCCCCGGCGAGCTCGTCGATCCGATCGGTCCACACGAGCTGGTGCTGGACCGCGACGAGGGGGATCGGAACCCCCGCCAAGGCGCCGACCGTCGGGCCCCAGATGCCCGCGCAGATCAGCACCCGGTCGCACTCGATCCGACCGTGGTCGGTCTCGACGGCGTGGACGCGGTCGCCGCGAGTGTCGAAGCCCGTCACGGTGACGCCGCCCTCGAAGGCGACGCCCTTCGCCTCCGCACGCCGCGCGAGGGCGGTCACGATCCGAACGCCCTTCGCGATCCCGTCCGTCGGGACCAGGTAGGCGCCGAGGACGGACGAGGGGTCGAGGAGCGGGATCAGCTCCGCCGTCTGCTCCGGGGTCAGCAGATCGGTGTCGTCGATCCCGTAGGAACGCGCCCACCCCCGCCGGCGATGTAGCTCCGCGAGGCGCTCCTGGGTGGTCGCGACTTCGATCCCCCCGACGCCGTACCAAGCGGGCTCACCGTCGACGTCCAGATCGGTGTAGAGCCGGACCGAGTCCTGCGCGATCCGGCACATCGTTCGCGACGGGTTCGTCTGGAAGACGAGACCCGGCGCGTGGGAGGTGGAGCCTCCGGTTTCGAAGAGCGGACCCTGATCGATCACGAGCACGTCGCTCGCCCCCAGCTCCGCCAGGTGGTAGGCGGCCGAGGCGCCGACGATGCCGGCGCCCACGATCACGGTCTCCGCGCGGTCCCTCATCGGATGCCGACGATGCTAGTGGTGGCGGTTGCGGCGCCAACGGGCGCGTTGCGCGCGCGGCAACTCAGGAGAGATCGATCACGATCGTCTTCAGCTCGGTCAGCCGGTCCATCGAGAACCGTCCGCCGACGCGTCCGACCCCGCTGCGCGAGCCCGCCCCGCCGCCGAACGGCAGATGCGATTCCCAGTAGTTCGTGCCCTCGTTCACGTTGACCCATCCGGTCCGGACCGCCTCGGCGAAGCGGAGTCGACGTGCAAGATCTCCCTCGCGGCGGCGATCGCCCGGCCCGCGTCCTCGCGCGTCCCCTGGGCCACGGACGCGATCACCTCGCCCGAGGACGGGCTGAAGGCGTCGAACGTGTCGCCGTCGGTCGCGTCGACCCAGGCGCCGCCGATCCAGAGCCGGACGTGATCGCGCTCGGTCATCGGACGTCGGGTGGGGGCGGCCGCTCCGCGGCCGCCCCACCTCAGCTCAGGCCGGCTGGGCCGCCAGACCGGCGTCCACCCACGGCTGCCACACATCGGGGTGGGCGTCCATCCACTTCTGCGCGGCCTCCTCGGGATCCATCTTGTTGTTGATGTCGAGCCCGATCGAGTTCTGGTCCTCGTTCGTGTAGCTCATGGCCGAGAGCAACGCGAACGCGGCCGGAGCGCGCGTCTGGAGCTGGTCGTTGAACGCCTTGTAGAGGTCGTCCTCCGGGTACGCGCACGCGTAGGCGCTCGCGTCGTTCAGCGCCGCGTCGGTGCACGCATCAGTGACCTCGGGCAACTCGATCATCGACAGCTCGTACTTCTCCTGCGCCCAGTGCGGCGTCCAGAAGTAGAACAGGAACGGATCCTGCTTCTGATAGGCGGCGTCCAGGGCCGACAGCTCAGCGGCCTCCGACCCCGCGTACACGACCTTCAGGTTGAGACCCAGGTTGTCGGCGATGGGCTGGTCGAACGTCACGTAGCTCGGATCGCCGTCCAGGAGCTGACCGGCCGATCCGCTCTCCGCGGTCTTGAACAGCTCGGCGTTCGTCTTCAGGCCCTCCCAGGTCGCGAGCTCGGGGTGGGCGTCGAGCATGTAGGTCGGGATCCACCAACCGATCTGACCGATCACCCCGAGCTGGCCGCCGTCGACCACCCCGTTCTGGGCGTCGATGTACTTCTTGTAGTCCTTCGCGTGGCCCGACGGC
>JBKOZW010000189.1:0-6439 GCA_046726095.1 Actinomycetota bacterium | reverse complement strand
CCCTCCCCGTTCGTCCCCAGGAAGAGGTCCATGCCCTGGGCGGCGGGCGATCCTTCCGCGGGCGTCGCCGCGGGCTGCTTCTCGTTCGCCACCCACCGCTGCCACTCGGTCGCGTCGAGCGCCACGACGCGGACCTTCATCCGGCCGTGCTGCAGCCCGCAGAACTCGGCGCACTGCCCCCAGTAGGTCCCCGGCGAGTCCGCCGAGAAGACGATGTGGTTCGTCTCACCCGGGATGACGTCCTGCTTGCCGAAGAGCCGGGGAACCCAGAACGAGTGGATCACCTGGTGGTCGGGGACCCCGGCGGTATCCCGCGCGCCGCCGCCGAGGGCGGTGAGGGAGAGGTCGATGTTCCGGCCCGTCGGGATCACGAGCACGTCGGCCGTCATGATCGGTCCGCGCTGGCCGAAGTCCACCGCCATGTCCGCATCGGTGTAGGAGAACCCCCACCACCACTGGAACCCCTCGACCGTGACGTGCATCGCGTCGGACGGCTGGCGAGCGAGCTCCCAGATCTTCGAGACGGTCGGCACCATGATCACCGCGAGCACGATCGCGGGTGCGATCGTCCATCCGATCTCAAGGCGGGTGTGGCCGTGCAGCTGCGGCGGCATCCGGTCCCGATCCTTCCGGTGCCGGTACTTCAGCCCGATGAGCAGGATGCCGCCCTCCACGACCAGGAACACCGCGGCGGCCGGCCAGAGCACGAGGACGAGGAGGTTCTTCTCGGTCTCGGCCGTCGGACCCGCCGGGTTCATCGTGTTCTGGGGGATGTCCTTGGAACAGGAGACCAGCAGCAGCGTCACGGTGAGCAGACCGAACGCCAACCACCGCTTCGTCCGCACGGTTCCTCGTCCCTCCGACAGCGCGCCCGGGGCGCAGGTCCGCGTGACTGTACCATCGGCCCCTTCGGCGGCCCCTTCGACTCGTTCGGCAGCCTTCCGCGGACCTGGCGTCACTTCGCGTACGTGTGCAGACCGGCGATCCACAGGTTCACGGCGTAGTAGGTGATGAGCAGGCTGACGAATCCGACGAGCGCGATCGAGGCGGCCTTCGCTCCCTTCCACCCCGCCGTCGCGCGCGCGTGCAGGTAGCCGGCGAAGATCGTCCACGTGATGAACGACCACGTCTCCTTCGGATCCCAGCCCCAGTAGCGGCCCCACGTCTGCTGCGCCCAGATCGCCCCGCACATCACGCCGAACGTCCAGATCGGGAAGCCGAACTGGATGAACCGGTACGCGAGCCGGTCGAGCGTCACGGACGACGGGAGGGCGATCCGGCGCGCCGGCGCAGCCGGCGCGCCGGACCCCACCGGCTCGTCGGCGCCCGGTACGTAGTCGGGCGGCGCGTCCGGCTCCAGGTCCGCGTCGATCGACCCGCCGAGGATCGGCGGCGGCGTCTGAGCCCGGAGCGCCGCCGACTGCCGGCGCTCCAGCAACAGCCTCACGAGGTAGAGGATCGTGAACAGGCAGCCGATCCCCAGCAGCGACGACGCGGTGATCATCGCCGTGACGTGGATCTGGCGCCAGTACGAGTTGAGGGCGGGCAACAGATCGGTCGGGCCCACGTAGAAGAAGGACACCGCCATCGCCATCGTGAAGATCGCGAAGGCGAACACGAACCCGCCGACGGTCCTGACGCGGTAGCGCCACTCGACGATCAGCAGGTACGCCAGGACGATCAGCGCCGTCAGCAGCGCCGAGTACTCGTACATGTTGCCCCACGGGGTTCGACCCGCTGCGATCCCGCGTCCGACGATCGACAGCACGTTCGCGACCAGCCCTGCCGTCCCCACGACGATCGCCGCGGTGTGGAGGCTCCGTCGCCGGAACGCCAAGTACGCGAACGACAGGACCATGGCGGCGATGTACGCGAACAGCGCGACGTTGAAGGCGTCGCTCGAGATCCGCGCCCAGTCGCCGGCCGTCATCGCGCGCCGACCTCTTCGCGCGGTTCCGCCGGCGCTCGCGAGGTCGCCTCCGTGAGGTCGTCGACGAGCTTCGGGAACGCTTCCTCGAACCGATCCTTCCGCTGCAACGCGAACCCTCCCACCTGCAGCATCGATCCGCCGTCGCGGGCTTCGGCCCGGACCCAGACCTTCCTTCGTGACGAGTACATCGCCGCGATCAGCCCGAGCAGGATGAGGATAGCCGCGCCCAGGACGAAGGGGACCGTCGTGTCGCGCGAGATCTGCAGGCGCGAGTACTGCTTCAGCTCGGGGAACGACATCGTGAACGCGGGCGGAGCGGCGGCGTCCGTGCAGACCGTCCCGGCCACCTGCGGCGGGAGCTCCGACGCCGCCTCGCCCAACGACACGCACCCGCTCTCGAGGTCGACCGTCCACCCCTGGCCGATCCCACCGGTCGCGACCTGGCGCATGAAGCGCGTGTCCAGGCCGGTGAGCGAAGGGTCGGTGAGCTTGCCCTCCCAGACCACGTACCGCATGAACGGCGCGTTCGCTTCCGTCATCGGCTGCGGCGCTCCCGACAGCAGCCCGCCGAAGTACGCGACGCTGTCGGGATACAGCTCGAGCTGGATCGCGACCTGCGGTCGCAGCGTGGACAGCTTCACGAACCCGACCCACGGGACCGTGAGCGGGTTCACGTCGGATGGCGCGTCCTGCCCCATCACGATCGGACCGTGGTAGAGCGTCCGACCGTGATCCTGCACCGTGACCACGGGCGCCCACCCGAACCCGTACTGGAAGATGCGGACGCCGCCGAAGCTCACGGGGTGGTTGATCGTCACAACGTCGTCGCGCGCCGGTGTGCCGTCGGGGTCCAAAAGCTGGACCTTCGACGTGAAATCCATCGGGACCCCGCTCTGGCGGAAGGCGTCGGAATAGTCGAGGAGCTTGATCCCGATCCCCGTGTGTCCCCCCGATGAGAACCGGCCGGTCCGGAGGTCGCCGTCGTAGTTGAACGCGGCGTCGGTCCACGTCTGTCCCTCGACGATCGTCGCGTGCCCGATGTAGCCGGTCCCCTTCCCCACGACCACGGCGACCAGGAGGAACACGAACGCCCAGTGGAACACGAGACTCCCCGCCTCGCGCAGCGCGCCCTTCTCCGCCGCGACGGCGCGGCCGTCCTCCGACACCGCGACCCGGTAGCCGTGGCGCCGGAGCACCGTGCGCGCCGTCGCGGCGACCCTCGAGGGCTCGCCCGGCACCACGAGCTCACGGTAGTGCGGGAAGGCGTCGAGCTCCCTCGCCTGGATCGGACGTTGCCGGATCGCACGGACCATCGCGCGCGATCTCGGGATCAGACACGCGACCAACGAGATGAACAACAGCGAGAGGATCAGCGCGAACCACCACGAGCCGAAGACGTCGAAAAATCCCGCGCGCGAGAAGAAGTCGCCCAGGGACGGGTGCGCGGCGCGGTAGGAGGCGACGCGCTCGGGGCTGTTGGGGATCTGCGGGAGCAACGAGCCCACGGCCGCCGCGGCCGCGAGCAGGAACAACAGCACCAGCGCGGTGCGCATCGACCGCAGCGTCCTCCACGCGAGCGCGAACGACTGCCGGAGCGTCAGCCCGGGCGGACGGGGAGAGACAGGAGTGGCAGGAAGCGACATGGGGCCGGAAGGATGCTACCCGCGGAGCGCCATCACAGGCCGGGCCGGAACCGCAGCAGCGGCGCGTTCAGGTACCGCGTGAACGTTCCCGTCACCAGCATCACGCCGAGCGCCACGAGGACGGCACCCGAGACGATCGAGATGCCGCGGTAGTGGCGGCGGACCCACTCCAAGGTGCCGGTGAGCCACTGCACGCCGAGCCCCAGCAGGAGGAAGGGAACCCCGAGGCCGAGGGAGTAGATCGCGAGCAGGGTCGCGCCCCGCAGCGCGCCGCCGGTGGCCGCGGCCATCGTCAAGATCGCGGACAGCACCGTTCCGATGCACGGGGTCCATCCCGCGGCGAAGGCCATCCCGAGCGGGAACGAGCCGGTCACGCCGGGGCGGACCTTCCGCAGGAAGGGCCGGCGCTCCGCGTAGAGGGCCAGCCACCCGCGACCGAGCGCGTAGCCGACCAACAAGACCCCGACCGCGATCACCACGAGGCCGGCGACGACCTGCCCGGTCCTGCCCTTGAAGATCCGCACGAAGGTCGTCGAGAAGGCCCCGTACAAGGTGAACACGAGCGTGAAGCCGGCGATGAAGAGCAGGATCGGCAGCAGGTTCCGCGTGCGTGTGCACACGGGGCTCGCCGGCTCGCGATCGATCCCGGCGAGCGAATCGCCCGTGACGAACGAGAGGTAGCCGGGCACGAGAGGGAACACGCACGGACTCGCGAACGAGACGATCCCCGCCGTGAACGCGACCGCAGGAGCCCACCAACGCGACAGCGACTCCGTGGCATCCGCGATCATCGTGCGACCGTGACCAGTGTAGGGGCGGCACGACACGGGCTCGAAGGGTGGGGTTGCTATGATGCCGCCGCTTCGACCAGGCCACGATCCGTCACGATCGGGAAGGATGGGAAGGCACGGGGCGCATGGGTCAGATCGATGTCGCGACCAGGTCGCCGATCCGGCAGCGCACGCGGGGCCTGAAGAGCCGGATCGAGGCGTTCGTCAGGGCGTTCGAGTGGACGTGGACCAATGCCGTCCTGTTCTCGATGGCGCTGCTGTTCTTCCTGTTGATCGCATCCGTCGTGATGCCGTCGTTCTGGATGTACTACGCCGAGCAGAAGATCAGCTGGGCCGGCCCCACCGATGTGCAGGCATTCCTCCAGCATCCCTTCGGCACCAGCATCACCAACCCGCTCAGCCTGGAGGGGTACAAGCAGGTGCGCGACGCGATCGCGATGGGCCTCACGACCGGCCCGATCGTCACCGTGATCGTCGCCGCAGCCGCGATGCAGAACTGGCGGAAGAAGCTGCGAGGCGGTGGCGGCGAGACCCGGCCCACCGGTGGGTACCGGTAGACGAGGAGAGCGAGCAGACCGATGCCGTTCACCAAGACCGAGGTCGACATCCACGATGACTACGTCGTCGAGACGGTCGATCCGGCGTGGCTGACCCAGGGCGTCCGGTCTCCGAAGCACCTGATGCTCGACCCCGACAACTGCATCCTCTGCCGCGCGTGTGAGGACGTGTGCCCCTGGAACTGCATCTGGATGATGTCGACCGGGATCGTCCGTGACGCGGACGAGGATCCCGTCGAGGCCGAGGTCGAGGAGGCGAACGCGATCTTCGTCGTGGACGACAACGCGTGCACGCGATGCTCGGTGTGCGTTGACCGATGCCCCACCGACACCCTGTACTATGCGCGGCTGCCGGAGTCCTCCGGGGGGCGGCGCACGATGGCCGAGGTCCCTGCCTCGCAGGCGGCCTCGGAATGACGGTCGTGGGGATCGCGCGAGGAAGGTAGAAGGGGGAGCGTGGCGAAGCTCAAGCTGCCGGATCTCCGCGAGTCCGAGGTTTGGAAGTCGATGTTCCGGCCGGGCTCGATCTATCGCAAGGGCTACAAGGACACCTCGCGCGACCGAGCGCTCGCGACCATGAACAACGTCCTGTGGCACCTGCACCCGACCAAGGTGAAGCGGCACGGACTGAAGCTGACCTACACCTTCTGTCTGGGCGGGATCTCGTTCTTCCTGTTCGTGTTGCTGACGCTGACCGGCATCTTCCTGATGTTCTTCTACCGGCCGATGGCCGACATCGGCGGCGCGGTCGCCTACACGGACATGCAATCCATCCGCACGTCCGTGTTCTTCGGTGACCTGGTTCGCAACCTGCACCGGTGGGGTGCCCACCTCATGGTGCTATCGGTGACGCTGCACATGGCGCGGGTGTTCTACACGGGGGCGTACAAGCCGCCGCGCGAGTTCAACTGGGTCGTCGGGGTGGTCCTGCTCTTCCTGACCCTCGGCCTGTCCTTCACCGGCTACCTGCTGCCGTGGGACCAGCTCGCGATCTGGGCGATCACGGTCGGCACCTCGCTCGCGGGGTACTCACCGTTCATCGCGAAGCAGGCGAACTTCTTGCTCCTCGGTGGCGCGATCGTGAGCCCGGAGACGCTGCTCCGGTGGTACGTGCTGCACGTGCTGGCGTTGCCGTTCGTGCTCGTGCTGTTCCTGGCGGTCCACTTCTGGCGGATCCGTAAGGACGGCGGCATCTCGGGGCCCATGTGAGGCCGAAGATGAGACACGCGCGGGGAGGCGATCGATGAGCTGGGAGGAATCGGCCAAGGACATGGCCGTCTACCAGCAGACGCTGGACGCCGAGCTCGCTTCCGGGACCGACCGCCGTATCGCCGAGGGGCGCGCTCGATCCAAGGCCATCCGCTCCTACCGGACCGAGCACCCCGACGAGGTCGAGGAGCCGGCGCCGCGGGCACCGGCCGCGGCGGCGGCGAGCGGAGATGGCGAGGCGGCGGCTCCGGCAGCAGTCGCGGCTGCAACGGCTCCCGCGGCCGCGGCTCCGGCCGCGGCGGGTGCGGC
>JBKOZW010000188.1:0-4371 GCA_046726095.1 Actinomycetota bacterium | reverse complement strand
ATCGTGGTGCCGTCGTCGGATCGGGCGATGGCCGGCGACCGCTCGCGCAGGCGCGCACCCTTCGCGTCAGGGCCTCCCGCTCCGACTTCGGCCCGTACGGCGTCCGGTACATCCGTTCGTAGCGCTCGAGCAGATCGGGATGGTGTTCGCGCAACCATGGCATGAACTCTTCGCGGACGCCTGGGCGCAAGTGGAGCATGATCGGAGAGACCGACGCGGCACCCGCGTCGAGCGCGGTCTCGACCACGGCGCGGAGCTGCTCGGGCCGGTCCGAGATGCCCGGCAGTATCGGCGCGATCAGGACGCTCGTGGGGATCCCCGCATCGACGAGCGTGCGGAGTGCCTCGATCCTGGCCTTCGGGTTGGGCGTGCCCGGCTCGGTCTCACGCCAGACGTCCTCGTCGAGCGTCCCGATCGAGAATGCCGCGGACACCGGCGCGTGCTCGGCCGCCCTGGTGAGCAGGTCGAGGTCACGTGTGATCAACGTGCCCTTCGTCAGGATCGAGAACGGGTTGCGATGGTCGATCAGCGCTTCGATGATCCCGCGCATCAGCCGGTAGCGGCCCTCCACCCGCTGGTACGGGTCCGTTCCCGTGCCCATCGCGATGTGGTCGCCCTTCCATCGCTTCGCGGCGAGCTCGCGGCGGAGCACCTCCGGCGCGTTGACCTTGACCACGATCTTGGTCTCGAAGTCCCGACCCGCGTTCATATCGAGGTACGTGTGCGTGGGCCGAGCGAAGCAGTAACTGCACGCATGGGTGCATCCGCGGAACGGGTTGATCGTCCAATCGAAGGGAAGGAAGGTGCCCGGGACGCGGTTGATCATCGAACGGGCTTCGACCTCGATGCACTCGATCCCGCGGAACTCCGGCGTATCGAACGTGCGTCGCGCGATCTCGAAGAGCTGCTCGCCAGGCATGCGACCAGACTAGAACATGCGTTCGGTTCTGACCCGGCACGACGGGCAGGGACGCCTCGGTTCGGTCGCGGTTCGACGGAATCGGGGTCGCTCGTGCGACTGATTCGGCCTTGCCTTGACAGATACCCTGCGGCGGTGCGATGTTCGCCGCTCCTGGGAGGGTGAGCCGTTGCGCGACGGTCATCGCAGACAAGTGCTGGCGTTGCTCCAAGATCATGGGGCGCTGACCCGCGCGGAGCTGGTCCGCCGCTCGGGGATCTCTCGCGCGACGATCTCCGAGGTGGTCGCCGCCCTGCTCTCGGACGGGTTCGTCAGGGAGATCGAACCGACGAGCGGGGCGCATCACGGCAAGGTCGGGCGGCCGAGCGCCGTGCTGACGCTCGACCCGTCGACCGGCGCGGCGGTGGGGATCGACGTCGACCACGACTGTTTGCGTGTGGTCGCCGCGGATCTGTCGCACACGGTCCTCGCGGAGGCGGACCGTCCTCTCGACATCGATCACGACGCCGACACCGCGATGGCGCTCGCCGCCGACCTACTCCATCTCGTCGTTGCGGAGGCGCGCCTCGATCCGGATCAGATCCTGGGCGTCGGTATGGGTCTGGCGGGGCCGCTCGATCGCGCGACCGGCCGGCCGAACCCGTCGAGCATCTCACCGAGTTGGGTCGGGGTCGACGCTACGCGAGAGATGGAGCGCCACATCGGCTACGCCGTCCACATCGACAACGACGCCAACCTCGGCGGTCTGGCCGAGTCGATGTGGGGAGCGGGCCGTGGAGTGAGCGAGGCGGCCTACGTCAAGGTCGACACGGGCGTCGGGGCCGCGTTGATCCTGGGGGGACAGATCTACCGCGGCGCCGTCGGAACCGCCGGCGAGATGGGTCATTCGACGATCGCCGAGGACGGTCCCGTCTGCCGGTGCGGGAATCGCGGCTGTCTCGAGCGCTTCGTCGGCGCCCCCGCCCTCCTGGAGAGCCTTCGGGGCAGCCACGGCGACCTGACGGTCCCCGAGATGATCCGGCTCGCCGACGCAGGGGACGCCGGCTGCCGGCGGGTGATCGGGGATGCGGGAAGACTCATCGGGGTCCAGGTCGCGAACCTGTGCAACCTGTTGAACCCGCGGAGGGTCATCATCGGCGGGTCGCTCAGCGCCGCCGGAGACGTGCTCCTCGATCCGATCCGGGCCTCGCTCGAGCGCTGCGCGCTCCCGATGGCTGCGGCGACCGCCGAGGTCGTCGCCGGTGAGCTCGGGAACCGCGCGACCGTCCTCGGCGCATTGAGCTTGGTGTTCCGCAAGGTCGATCCGTTCGAGCTCCGTCCTCGTCCGCGCGCCGCATCCGTCGCGCGGATCCGACCGGAGGTCGATCTGGCAACGAGCGCTGCCACCACGAGCAGCCAAGGATGAGGCCGGCCATCGGTCTCAGGGGGGAGTGATGCATCGATGAGCATGAGGCTCAGGAGCCTGGCGGGCGGAACCGTCGTGCTGGTCCTCAGCGCGGTCCTCGCGGCCTGCAGCTCGAGCTCGAGTTCGAGCGCGCCAGCGGGAAGCCCGTCCGGGGCGGTGCCGCAGATCGCACCCGGCGACTTCACGGCGGACTTCTCGGTGATGGAGCAGCTGAAGGACCTCGCGGCGTCGGGGAGCGGGATGATCGGCGTGCTCCTGCCGGACACGACGACCTCGACGCGGTACACGCAGTACGACGCCCCGTTCCTGAAGAAGGCGTTCGAGGCGGCAGGCCTCTCCTCGGACCAGTTCAAGATCGACAACGCCCAGGGCAGCGCGGAGACGATGCAGACGCAGGCGGAGGCCGACATCAACGCCGGCGCGTCCGTGCTGCTCGTCGACCCGCTGGACCCGGGCAGCGGCGCGGCGATCGAGTCGAAGGCCGAGGCCGCGGGCCTCAAGGTGATCGACTACGACCGGCTCGTCACCGGGGGTCCCGCCGATCGCTACTACGTCAGTTTCAACAACGTCCAGGTCGGCAACCTGATCGGCCAAGGCGAGGTGGATTGCATCACGGCGTGGAACGTTCAGGACCCCAACATCCTCGTCATGGATGGTGATCCGACGGACAACAACGCGAAGCTGTTCGCCCAGGGATACAACGAGGTCTTGAAGCCGCATTTCGACGACGGGAGCTACACCAAGGTCGGCGAGCCCCCCGGCTCGTGGGATCCATCGACGAGCGCCACGACGTTCGAGCAGCAGTTCACGGCGCACCCCGAGATCAACGCCGTGATCACGCCGAACGACGACAACGCGAACGCCGTGATCTCGGTGCTGCAGAAGGATCAGATCCCGCCGAACACCTTCCCGACCACCGGACAGGACGCATCGCCGGTGGGGCTGCAGAACATCCTGAAGGGCTACCAGTGCGGAACCGTCTACAAGCCGTTCCACGCTGAGGCGCAGGCGGCCGCCGCACTGGCGATCTACCTCAGGGCGGGCGTGACGCCCCCGAGCACGCTCGTGAACGCCACGACCACGGACTCGGAGCTCGATGCAGAGATCCAATCGGTGTACACGGTTCCGGTCTGGATCACCACGGACAAGATCGTGGACGTCATCAATGATTCCGTGACGACGGGCGTCGGTCCGACGGCCGCCGACGTCTGCACGGGCGGGCTCGCGAGCGCCTGCAAAGATGCGGGCATAAGCTAGGACGAGGTGGGATCGGGCCGCGCGCTCCGCGCGCGGCCCGATCCCCAAGCGCCGAGGGCGAGGGAACCGGGCCGGATCAACCCAGGGATCAGGCCGAAGAACCAGGAGGGAGCATCGCCACGGGCAGCGTGTCGACCGACGTCCGGCCAGGGCCGCCCCCGTCCGAGCCGACGGGAGCGGCGGAGCCGCTCCTTCGACTCCGCGGGGTCAACAAGAACTTCGGTCCGGTCCAAGCCCTCGCTGGGGTCGATCTGGATGTCCCCGCCGGCCAGGTGACCGCGCTCGCCGGAGACAACGGCGCCGGCAAGTCGGTCCTGATCAAGTGCATCGCCGGGATCCACGCGCCCGAGAGCGGCCAGATCTGGTGGGAAGGCACGCCGGTCCACATCCGGACGCCTCGTGACGCCGCCGGGCTCGGGATCGAGACCGTGTATCAAGACCTCGCGCTCTGCGACAACCTGGACATCGTCCAGAACATGTTCCTCGGCCGTGAACGTTCGCGGCGGATCACGCTGGACGAAGAGGACATGGAAACGTCCGCGCGCGAGACGCTCTCGCAGCTGAGGGTCACCACCGTCCGCTCGATCCGCCAACCCGTCGCTTCGCTGTCGGGTGGCCAACGCCAGTCGGTGGCGATCGCCAAATCGGTGCTGTGGGACGCGAAGCTCGTGATCATGGACGAGCCGACCGCGGCGCTCGGCGTGACCCAGACCGCCATGGTGCTCGAGCTCGTCCGGCGTCTGGCGGATCGGGGCCACGCGGTTCTTCTCGTGTCGCACAACCTGAACGA
>JBKOZW010000187.1:0-4347 GCA_046726095.1 Actinomycetota bacterium | reverse complement strand
CTGAGCGGCAAGCCGTACCTGGACGAGATCGTGTTCCGGTTCCTGCTGGTCGATCAGAGCCGCGTCGACGCGCTGCAGTCAGGGGATCTGAACTGGTCGGACGCGGTCCCGCTGCAGCAGCTGAACACGCTGAAGAGCGACCCCGCGTACAACTACGTCACGTCCGCGACAGCGGGGATCCCGGACTACATCGCGATGAACACGGTGAAGCCGCCGTTCGATGACAAGCTCGTTCGCCAGGCCGTGTATTGGGCGCTCGATCGCGACGCGATCCGCCAGGTGGCGTACTTCGGCGCCGGTGAGTCGGGGATCGAGGAGGTCCCCACCGGGTCCAGCTGGTACGACGGCTCGCCGCTCGTCGCGCCCGATGTCGAGAAGGCGAAGTCCTTGCTGCAGCAGGCCGGGGTGACGACGCCGCTCGAGGTCGAGTACCTGGGTCTCCCGCAGTACCCGGAGCTTCTGAAGACCGGCGAGGTGATGCAGCAGCAGCTTGAAGCCATCGGCATCACGATGAACATCAAGCAGGTCGAGGTGGGCGTCTGGTTCAACGCGTTCATCAAGGGCGACTACCAGATCACGTCGGCCTACCAGGAACGCACGATCGACCCCGACAACTTCTACGCGTTGGTGATCCACTCCGGTGGCGACATCAACACGACGGGGTACTCCAACCCGCAGGCCGACCAGCTGATCGACCAGGCACGGACCGAGACCGACGAACAGACCCGGTTCGACCTGTACCAGCAGCTCCGCCAGATCGTGTTCGACGACTCGCCGATCATCTTCGCGCACTACGAGACGATCAACTACCTGATGCAGAAGAACGTCGTGGGGTCGACCGTGAACCCGACGCTCGAGCTGCGGATGCAGGAGGTCGGGTTCACGACAGCGAGCTAACGGGAACGTCCCCGCGGGTCGCTACGGGACGATGTTCTGATTCACGCGGAACAGGTTGTCCGGATCGTACGAGCGCTTGACCTGCATAAGGCGGTCGTAGTTCCCCTTGTAGTTGGCTCGGATGCGACCCTGGTCGTCTCCGGACATGAAGTTGATGTAGCCGCCTTCCTCCGACAACGGCGCGGTCGCGGCGGCGTAGTCACGCACCCACGCGGTGTTCGCGTCGTTGTCCGACGGGTCGGGCCACATGCCGGCGATCACGGTCGCGAAATTCGCGTCGCGGTAGGCGAACGCCGTCGCATCGGGAGCCACGCGATGCGCGGCACCGTTGATCGGATAGATGTGCACGGTCGAGTTGACGGTGGGGACCCTCGGCCCGTGTTCCAGGTGCGCGGCGATCGCCTCGTCGGTCAGCTCCTTGACGAAGTTCGCCTTCCAGTAGTGCTGCAGCCCCGCCGGGACCAACCCGTCGAACGCGGAGTTCAACGCCGGGTACGGCAGGGGGCCGACCATCTCGGCGACCACGGGGGCGACCGCGCGGAGCGACTTCAGGTTGTCCTCTCCGTCCTCGGCCGAGCCGTTCCAGCAGGAGACGAACACGAGGAACGTGTCCCCGTGGCGATCCTCCGGGATGAACGGCAGCGGCGGCGCGATCTGGAACGCCGGGAATCCGCCGAACCGCTCGTCCGCGTCCGCGATGAAGTCCCGGTACCACCGGAGGACGTCCTCCGCGTTCTCCAACTCGAAGAACATGGGACCGCCGTAGATCTCGGAGACCGTGTGCACCCGGAACTCGAGGCTGGCGGCGACGCCGAAGTTCCCACCGCCGCCGCGGATCGCCCAGAACAGGTCCGCGTGGTCGTCGTCACTCGCGGCGACGACCGAACCGTCCGCCGTGACCACCTCCGCCGACCGGAGGTTGTCCAGGGACAGACCGTAGCCCCTGGTGAGGTAGCCGATCCCCCCACCGAGCGTGAGCCCCGCGACGCCCGTCGTGGAGATGATGCCGCCGGTGGTGGCCAGCCCGAACGCGTGTGTTTCGTCGTTGAAGTCCCCCCACGTCGCGCCGCCCTGGGCGCGGGCGGTCTTGGCATCCCCGTCCACGTCGACGCGGTGCATCCCCGACAGATCGGCGACGACCGCGTCATCGGCGGTGCCGAAGCCGGGAACGCTGTGCCCGCCGCCTCGGATGGCCACCGCGAGACCGTTCTCGCGAGCGAAGTTGACCGCCGCCACGATGTCGTCCGTGTCCGCGCACCGGACGACCGCCCGCGGACGGCGGTCGATCATCGCGTTGTAGACCGTGCGGGCCTCGTCGTACCCGTCGTCGTCCGCGGTCACGACCTGACCGTGTGCCTGCTCACGCAGCTGTTCCAGTGTCGTTGCCATGTCTCACCCTCTCGTCGGCGGACGACCATCACACGGGAGCGGTCAAGGGTGCAACCCGGCGACCGACATCGACCTCGCGGAGTAAGGTCCCGCTGTGGCGTACGACGAGGATCTCGCGGACCGGATCCGGGAGCTCGTGGCCGGAGAGGAGCGCCTCACGGAGCAGAAGATGT
Organism: Actinomycetota bacterium; assembly: GCA_046726095.1. Taxonomy (GTDB): domain Bacteria; phylum Actinomycetota; class UBA4738; order UBA4738; family HRBIN12; genus AC-51. The sequence continues at coordinate 1,888 of JBKOZW010000187.1, read as the reverse complement.
TCGGGGGGCTGGCCTTCCTGGTCGGGGGGAACATGGCCGTGGCCGCGAGCGGCCAAGGCGGGATCCTCGTCCGGGTGGATCCCGCGGCGTCGGACAAGCTCCTCTCCACGACCAAGGCACAGCCGATGGTCATGCGCGGCCGGTCGATGGATGGGTGGCTGCGCGTCGACGCGCAGGACGTTCGCCAGAAGCGTCAGCTGGCGACGTGGGTGGAGCGCGGCGTCACCTACGCGCGATCCCTGCCCCCCAAACCCTGACGGGCGGGACGCTCGGGGGCCGATGTTGTCGCTCTTTCTCGGGCAACCCCGGTTCCACCGAGGCCCAGCGCGTGCCAGCATCGGATGTCACGTAACGTGACCACTTCCCATGAGCCGACCCGGGGCGGCCCAACCCTCCCGGGCCGTCTTCGGGTGGGCTCTTCTGCGGCAGAGAGTCAGCTACGGAGCGTCAGCGCTCGTCCGAAGCTCCCGGCTTGGCCGGCGTTCGGGCGTCTCCCTTCCGATCGCGCGCCGCGTCCTGGAGCTCACGAGCCGCGTCTTCCGCACGGTCGCGGATCTCGGGATCCGCGAGGAGCTCCTGTGTGCGTGGATTCGGTCGACCTGATGACATCGTTCTCCTTCGCTGCGTCGAACGTCGCGATCGGCTAGTTCGCTCCCGCGGTGACCGTCTTCGGGTACTCGGACCCGAGGAGTTTCACCCGTCGCCGCTCGACGACGAGCGCCTGCGCGGCTTCCCTCGCGCGCATCGTGACGACGACGCTCGCGAACGAGGACTCGCTCGTCCAGGCGCGCTCACGCGTCGCTTGGACGCTGCGACGCCAGACGATGAGAGCGACGGTCGCGAGTGCGATGACGACCAAGCCGGCCCACACGAACGGCCCCGACAGCGCCACCGCGATGATCCCCACCACGGGCACGGCGACGATGATGCCGAACAGTGCGAGCGCGTTGCCTCGGATGGTCTTCGGCCAGTTGGCCATGGGTGCCTCCTCGATCTCAAGGAACCGGGAAGGCAAGGTCGCGAGGCTCCGCGGATACCCGTCTTGGGCGGCTCCACCGATGGTGGACGACCTGAGTCTACTCGGTCGTCGCCTTCCCACGACGGACGACCGGCGTCGGTCGTCGCCTGCCCGCGACGGCCAGCATCGCGGCGCTGTGCAAGGATGGGTGTCTCTGAATGGGGGAAATGCCGTGGCGAACAAGGACAAGGGTGGCGCCAAGAACAAGAAGGTCGCCAGCAAAACGCTGAAAGAGAAGCGCGAGGCGAAGAAGGCCAAGGGGGCGTCCGGTTCCCGTGGCTCCAACTCCTCACGCTGATCGAGTGACGGGGGACGCGCCCGGCCCTACCGCGAACGACGGCCATGCAGCCGCCCCACGGCCACCGTGCCCATCCTGCGGATCGGCGCACACGCAGCCGTTCACCCACGCCGGGCCCGGAGCGCGCGTCAACATGAAGTGCCTCGATTGCGGACACCTGTTCCGCGAACGCGGCGCCGGCAGTCGCTGAGTCTGACGCTAGGAAGGAAGAGGGCTGCCGCGCCTTCGGCGCGGCAGCCCTCCCTCGGTGTCTCGATCCCTCTAGGCGATCGGCCGGACGTTGGCTCCCTGCGGGCCCTTCTGGCCCTGGGTCACCTCGTACTCGACCTTCTGGTTCTCCTCGAGGTTCCGGTAGCCGTCACCGGCGATCGCGCTGAAATGCACGAACACGTCGGGACCACCGTCGTCCTGGGTGATGAAACCGAAGCCCTTCTCGGCGTTGAACCACTTCACGGTTCCTGTGCTCATGAACGTTCCCTCCTTCCTTGCCCCTGTGCGAGCCTGACCGCTGCTCGTGGGGCCGATCGGTCCGAGGACCGAGAGGGAACTGCGCGAAGCGGAACACGGTCGTG
>JBKOZW010000186.1:0-3149 GCA_046726095.1 Actinomycetota bacterium | reverse complement strand
CGCAGCTCGGAACGACAGCACGTCGAGCGTGAGGACCTCGACGATCCGATCGGCTTGCTCGAAGCACCACCGCGTCGTCGACGAGAGATCTCGAGGCAGATGGAGCACGACGACCTCCGCCGAAGCTGCGGCCAAGCCGATCACCGTACGGAGCACGTCGTCGCCTGCCATCATCCCGTCGCTGCCGATCGGTCCCAGGACGACGTCGAACCCTGCGTCGTGCCGGACGCGGACGCCTTCCAGATGTTCGACGCCGAGCTCGTCGCGCACCGACGTGAGATCCGTCAACGAGCGGACGTCGGCGTCGGCGAAACCGAGCGCCTGGGTCACATCCGCGTACGTCAGGTCGCACTCCACCAGGAGGCACGCCAGACCGCGCTTCGCGAACGCTTGCGCGAGTTGCGTCGCGACGAAGGTGCAACCGGCGCCGCCGCGCGCCGCGTGCACGGCGACCACGGACGCGTGGCGTTCAGGCACGCGGCGCGCGGCGGCGAGCGTGGCCACGTGCTGCAACAACCCTTCGCGCTCCTGCGGCCAGACGTAGAACCCATCGGCGCCCGCCGCGATCGCGACGCGGAGCGACGCGACGGACTCGCGCATCGCCAATGTGAGCAGCGTCACGGAGCCGACGCTCGCGGTCGCGATCGTCGGCTCCGCGACGACCGCGTCAGGCTCGAGCTGCCGGACGGCCTCGCTCAGCTGCCGGTCGTCCGCCGCGGTCGCGACGACGCGTGCGCGACCGCTGCGATCCAGGAAATGCAGCACCTCCTCGGCGACCTCTTGCGTTTCGACGGCGAGCACCACCCGCGCGACGTCGTCCATGCCCATCCCTTCGCGAGATCCCGTTGGGGAAGCCCACTCCGAGGGGAAGGAACGAGGGGGGATGTCGGTTCGGGGAGGAGTCACCGCGCCGACGAGACGAACGCTATCCCGAGGCGCTCGATCGGCACCATCCCCAGACCGGCCCATCCGCCGGTCCTGTCGGGGGATTCGGCTCAGCGCCGGATCAAGAGAACTCGGCGAACATCCGCGCTTCGATGGCGCTGAACGCTGTCCAGTGCTGGGTGTTCAGGTACGAGTTGGTGAGCGTCACGACGCCGACCCGCTTATCGGGACGGAAGAACATCCTGGTGCTCACGCCGTAGTCGCCACCGTCGTGCCCGAGCGTCGAGAAGCCGTCCCACCCCTCTCCGAACCAGATCAACCCCTGTCGCCAGCCCACGATGTCGGGGATCTGGTCCCGCCGGATCTCCTTCACGGTGTCGACGTCGAGCACCCGCGCGCCCTGGAACTCGCCGAAGTTCATGAACGCGCCGAGCCACCGCGCGAGGTGCTTCGCGCTCGTCCGGACCTCACCGTCGGGGTAGTCCGGGTATCCGTACTGGAAGATCGGGTCGAAGCCCTGCGGTGACGACGTATACGGCATCGCGACGGTCGATGCGTCCACGTCCGCCAGGCGGAAGCCCGAGTTCGTCATCCCGAGCGGCCGGAAGATGCGCCGGAGGCACCACTCGTCGAAGTCGACGCCGCTGACCGCTTCGGCAACGTAGCCGGCCAGCGCGACCGCCAGGTTCGAGTACGCGTATCGGGTCCCCGGGGGCCGCTCGTAGAAGTTTCCCTGGCTCTGGTACTCGCTCCCACCGGGCACGTAGTACGAGCGACAGAAGTCGCCAAGGGCGATCGGGGAGTCGCCGTGGAAGTACAGCGTCGGGTCGGACCACGGCGTTCCCCAGACCTGCCACCGGTCGCGGATCGCCGACGTGTGCGTAAGGAGCATGCGCATCGTGATCGGGATGTCCGGCGTCTTCGGGACGTGAACCTGGAACGGCAGGTACTCGTTGATGTCGGCGTCCAGATCGAGCCGACCGCCCTCCACGAGCGCCATGATCCCGGCGCACGTGATCGTCTTGGAGACGGACGCGAGCATGTACGGCGTCTGGGGTGTCGCCCGGAGGCCGTGCTCCCTGTCCGCCCAGCCGACGGCGTCGGCGAAGACGATCTCCTGTCCGCGGACGACCGCGACCGCGATGCTGGGCGTGTTGCAGGCGGTCAGCTTCTGCTGGAGATAGCGATGGAGCCGGTCGGTCCTGGCCGACGCGCTCCGGACGAAGGAGAAAGGCGCGGCGACGCCGAGGACGGCGATCCCCGCCGAGCGCACGAAGTCGCGACGCGAAAGACGGGGTCCGAGGAGCGGCGAGCCCGCAGGTCCGCCACGGATCGAGCGATGGGGGGCGGAGGACATGACCGCCGCCATCGTCGTCCTCCCTCGGCTCCCGGGTCAACCGCCAAGGTCGCGAGAACCGTGTTCGAAGGGGCGACCGCCGCGTAGCCTCGTAGCCCGATGACCCGAGTCACCCGCGCACAGGCCCAACGACGGCGCGCGTTCGCGGCTCTCTCGGTCGTCACGGTTCTTGCGTTCGCGGTCATCCTGTGGCCGGAGGGCTCGAGTGGCCAGCTCGCCGACCCGACGCAGACGCCGCGTTCGACATCGAGCGTCGCACCACCCGACTCCGCGACCCCGCCCGAAGCCTCCTCGGTCTGGCTCGCGTGGATGGCCGGGGGGTTCCCCGAGTCCTTCCGACAGCGGATCGGAGCCGCGGACGGGATCACGACGGACGTCGTCGTCGAAGGCGACACTCTGTGGATGACCGAGTCCAACGACGCGAACGGCCAGGTCGTCGACCGCCCGACTCCCCCGTACAAGATCCCGATCGATTCCTTCGCGGTCGCTCCGAACGAGTACGCGCCGTTCCTGCCCGCTGATCAGAGAGACGGGATCGTGGGCGCGCTCCGTGGCGGCGAGGCCGTGCTCGGACAGTCGTCCGCCGAGCTGCGGAGGATCGGAGTCGGCGGGACGATCTCGTTCGGCGGCGCCACCGTGAAAGTGGGTGCGATCGCGCCGGACGACGCGATCGGTTGGTCGGAGCTGCTCGTCAGCCGGGACGTGGGGCGCCGGCTCGGCATCCAGCACGAGCGGTACCTGCTGGCCTTCGCGACCGACGCGATGGCCCTGTCGCGGTTCACCGACGACGTTCGGTCGTTGATCCCGGCCGACAGCTACCTGCGGACCGTGCCGCCGGGCGGGACCCGCTACGTCCGCGTGGCCTCGGGGGTGAACCCGCCGGTCGTGTTCAAGCAGGTGTTCGGGG
>JBKOZW010000185.1:0-6454 GCA_046726095.1 Actinomycetota bacterium | reverse complement strand
CCCGGCTGGGACCGGTGGTTCGCGAAGCAGAACGCGAACGAGTCGACGTCGTACTACGACTACGACATCGTCGACCAGGGGTTCGTGCATCACTACGGGGCGGTCGCGGAGGTCTACGCGACCGACGTGCTCGGCGATGCGGCGAACAGATTCCTGCGCCAGGCGCCGTCCGACCGGCCGTGGTTCCTCTACTTCGCTCCGAACGCGCCGCACGCACCGTGGATCCCGGCGCCCGCGTACGCCGACGTGTCGTCGCAGGCGCCCCCGGCGATGCCGTCCCTCGGCGTGATGAACGACGTCGCCGGCAAACCCGACTACGTGGCGGGTCTCCCACCGCTCACGCGGGACGACCTCGATAGGTACCGGGAAGACGACCTGCGAGAGCGCGCGATGCTCCGGTCGGTCGACGACGCCCTCCGCCGCATGGTCGCGACGATCGCGGCCCGAGGGGAGCTCGACCGGACGGTGATCCTGTTCCTGACCGACAACGGGTACGAGTTCGGGCTCCACCGGCTGGAAGGCAAGCGCTTCCCCTACGAGCCCTCGATCCGCGTCCCGTTCGCGATCCGCGCCCCCGGCGCGACCGCCCGCACCGATCCCACGCTCGTCTCGAACATCGATGTCGCCGCGACGATCTCGGACCTGGCAGGCGCCCAGCCGGGGCTTCCCCAGGTCGGGATCAGCCTCGCGCCGGCGCTCCGGGGTGATCCGATCGCTTCGCGCCCCGGCGTGTGGCTGGATTGGGGCGGGGATCAAGGCGTTCCCGCGTGGTCGGGCCTCCGCACGGCTCGGTTCACGTACGTACGCAACGCGGATGGGACCGAGGAGATCTACCGCCTCGCCGACGACCCGTTGCAGCTCCGGAACCTCGCCACGGATCCCGCGGCGAGCGCGATCCTTCGCAGGCTGAGAGCATTGACCGATTCCCTCGCTCCGGCCGAAGGCGGCGGGTAGACTCCGCCGGATGCAACAACCCCCTGGCCCGAACATCCGGCCGGTATCGCATCGTCGAGCGAACGGTCGGCAACGGATCTGGCGCAGATCGACCGCAGCGGTGTTCGTCGTTGCGTGGATCGTCGTTATCTGGCAGTTCTGGCCCGCGAGCGGGGGGACACAGCAGGCGGCGCCGAGCCCGACCGCGCCGGCCACCCGGCCGGGCCCGACGAGGGCGACGCCGCCGGCGACCGTGTCGCCGGACAGCCCGATCAAGCACGTGATCTTCCTGGTGAAGGAGAACCACTCCTTCGACAACTACTTCGGCAAGTACCCGGGTGCCGACGGGGCGACCGAAGGCAAGACGCTCCAATGCGACAACGGCATGGCGCCCGGTCCGTCGGTGCCGCTCACGCAGGCCCCGTACGTCTACCCGCACGACCTCGGGCATGCGTTCGATCCGGGGCTGATCTCGATCGACGGCGGCAAGATGGACGGCTTCAACTGCGTCACGTTGGGTGATGACCTGACGGGCTACACCCAGTTCGACCGCAGCACGCTGCCCGTCTATTGGGATCTCGCCGACCGCTTCGTGCTCGCCGACCACCTCTTCACGTCGATGTTCGGCCCGACGTTCCCCGAGCACCTCTACACCGTGGCGGCCCAGTCGTACGGGATCGTCGACAACAAGTCCACAACGGATCACGAGGGGAACTACTGCGACGACCCGACCGAGTACACCAAGAGGTTCCCGATCGAGGACCTGACGAAGGCGGACATCAAGACGATCATGGACCTCGAGGAACACCGAGACGACGACCAGGCGAACCTGTACCGGATCGCCCAGTACTGGGAGAACACCCGCACGTGCGTCGACATCCCGACGCTCCCGGACAAGCTGGAGAAGGCCGGGGTCACCTGGAAGTACTACGCCGAGCCGAACATCTGGATGAACGCCCTGCAGGCGATCCGCCACATCAGGAACGGTCCCCTCTGGAGCAAGGTCCAACCGCCGGAGACGATCCTCGAGGATCTCTCGGACGACTCGCTCCCGGCCGTGTCGTGGCTGATCCCACCCGACGGAAGCCCGAACGAGCACCCGGGGGCCGGCGTGAACATCTGCGATGGGATGAACTGGACCGTCCAGTACCTCAACGCGATCTTCCAGAGCGACGCGTGGCCGAGCACCGCGGTCGTCATCGTCTGGGACGACTTCGGCGGCTTCTACGATCACGTCCCGCCGCCGCACTACGACATCATGGGACTCGGTCCCCGCACGCCCGCCCTGATCATCTCCCCGTACACGCGCGCCGGCGACAATCCGGACGGCGGATCGATCGACTCGACGGTCTACGAGTTCTCGTCCGTCCTCCGGTTCATCGAGGATCTCCACGGGCTCAACCCGCTCACGGACCGCGACGCACGGGCCTCACCCCTGGCCGGTGCCTTCGACTTCTCGGAGCAACCGCGCCTCGACGTCCCGAAGCTCAAAGAGGCCGACTGCTCCGGGACGTGAGCCGTCACGGGGCGGTACTCGCGGTCTGCCTGTTGGTCCCGCTGACGCTGGCCGCCGTGGATCCGTCCGGTGACGCGGCCGCGTGTCGCGGAGCCCACGGCGGCGGGCATCCGCCCGACCTGATCGATGCCGCCGGCTGGCTGGGCGAGGAGGGATCGACTGCGGTATGGCGACTGACCTTCCGGCATCCGCTCGAGGTGCCCGATCCGGTCGCTCCACCGTTCCGCGTGGACATCGTGGTCCGAGATCCGCGCGTTCCGGTCGTCTCGGTCGGGGATTATCGGCGGTTCAACCGCCTCGTGCGCTTCGACGCGTCGGGCGCCCACGCCCGCGTCGAGCTCCTGTTCATCACCGAGGGCGGCCACACGTTCTTCGACCCGCCCGCGATCGACGGTGACACGATGACCGTGACGATGCCCGGACGGCTCCTGCTGGGCATCGATCTGTTCGGCCGTGTGGATCTTCAGCGGCTCCGGTGGAGCGTCGTCGTCCGGGACGGTGGCCGCTGCGACCTACTCGGGGACGGCTCGCCGTCGTTGCGGCTCGATCCGGGACCACCCGGATCGCCGACGATGGAGGCGTCCGCATCGTCGGTCACGGATGCGGCCTCGATCGCGGACGCAGCCCCCGGCGATCGATCCGGTCTCGTCGCGATCGCGCTCGTCGCGCTGATCGTCGTCGTCGGAGCGTTCGCGCTCAGGCGTCGACGGTGATGCCCTGCTCCTGCTGCAGTTCGGCGAGGAGCTCGTCGACGCCCGCAGTGATCTTGTCGCGCCACCACCGCTGGCCCTCTTCGGGAAGGGTGTAGATCGGGTCGTAGTAGTGGTACCGGCGAGTGAGTGCCTCCGGGTCCTCGGCCTCGATGCCCGTCCGATAGTTCTTGGTCCAGTACGAGATGCCGCGAACGTGATCGTAGTCGCCGACCATGTGGACCCAGCGCTTGCCGACGAGCGGAACGTCGCAGACGAAGCGCGGTGTCGCGAAGCCCGGCAGGTATCCGAGGATCGCGAATTGCAGCTCCTGCGCCTCGCGGACCGCGAGTCGCCAGTGCTCCGCGTTGGGGATCATGTCGCACATGTAGAAGTAGTAGGGCAGGATCTTGCCGTAATCGAGCAACGTGAAGCACAGGTCCAAGAGTTCCGCGGGCGTGGTGTTCACCCCACGCAAGAGGACGCCCTGGTTCCGGACGTCGCGGTAGCCCATGTCCAGGAGCGCGCGCACGGCCTTCCCGACGAGCGGCGTCACCTGTCGGGCGGCGTTCACGTGGGTGTGGAACGCGACGTCCACGTCGCGCTCGCGCGCGCGCATCGCGATCGCGTCGTAGGCCTGGAGGACATCGTCCTGCAGGAAGTGCTGCGGGATCCCCATCAGCCCCTTGGTGGCGATCCGGACGTCGCGGATGTTTTCGATGTCCATCAGCTTGAAGAGCCAGTCCTGGAGGCGCTTGGCCGGGACGTTCGCCATGTCGCCGCCCGAGACGACCACGTCGCGCACCTGCGGGCTCCGGCGGAGGTAGTCGAGCATCGCGTCCCAGCGGTCGTTCTGCTTGTGTTCGAACTTGTACTTCAGCACCTGGAGGGTGTCGTTCCCGACCAGGTCCATCCGGGTGCAGTGACCGCAGTACTGCGGGCACGTCGGGATCAGCTCGGCCAGGACCTTGGTCGGGTACCGGTGCGTGAGGCCTTCGACCGCCCACATGTCGGCCTCGTGCAGCGAGTCCCGTGACGCCATCGGATGGCTCGGCCAGTCGGGTTCCCGCTCGCTGTACGCGGGCGCCATGTAGCGGCGGACGGGATCCGCGTAGAGGTCCGATTCATCCATCGTGTTGATCATCTGGGGCGGGATCAACATCGACATCGTGGCGCGCTCCTGCTGGTCGCGTTCGATGTCGCCGTAGAGCTCGTCCGTGAGGTGGTCGCCGAGCGCAGCCTTGAACTCCTTCAGGTTCTTGACGGTGTGGGAGCGCTGCCACTGAGCCGACTCCCACTCCTCCGTGGTGACGTCACGGTAGCCGGGGAGGCGCCGATGGTCCGGCTCGACGAAGGGGTGCTCGAGCGGGTACCGGAACGGCTGTGAGGAAGGGTGGGCGTGGGGCTCGCGGTGGCTGGGCCGGACGTTCGACGGTTGCGGATGGAATTCGACGGTCACCTCGGTCACCCCCAGGGTTCGCGCATAGGGACGGGGAACGGACGTTCAACGCTATCCGTCCATGATATCGGGAGAACGTCCGGTGAAGACGAGGCAGAACCGAAGGATATTCGGTTCTATCGGCGGCCGCGGCCGCCGGCGCCTTGGCCATCGCGGCGAGGACGCCGCTGGTCGCGGATCTCCGGCCCCTTCTTGGGGAGCCGAGCCTTCATCGGCGCATGGCCGGTGCGCTCGAAGCGGATCTTGATGTAGTCGGCGCTCTGGTTGCGTTCGGTCTCGCGCCAGCCGTTCGCGAGCAGGTGCTGCAGACGCGCAGCCGCGGTCTTGCGGAGCTTGTCGGTCCCCGGGACGCGCACGAAGAGCCGCTCGTGGATGACTTCCTTGTAGTCGGACATCGCCGGAGAGGGTAGCAGCCACCGCAGGTTTCCCGACCGGTGAAGCGCCGCAACCCCTTCCGGGGGACGACCTTCAGCCCCCCCGAAACTCTGCCGATGCTTCCCCCGTGATCGGGGCCCACGTCAAGGGGGAAGGTCCGGTCGCGCCCGTCGCCGGCTTGTTGGGTCGTCTGGCGGGAGGCGATTGGGAGGCCGAGCTGGATGCCGCGCTGGCCGCGGTGGGCACGGCACTGCACGCAGACCGGTGCTACGTCTTCCAGAACCTCCGCGGACCCGACGGCCGGCTGTGGATGGATCTCCGAGGGGAATGGGACGCACCCGGCGTCCCACGCCTGTTCGAGGACCCGAAGAACCACCTCCATCCCTACTTCCCCGACTTCCAGCGATGGATCGACGTGATGGGCGACGCGCGCGAGATCTCGGGGTCGGTGAGCGAGTTCGAAGACGCCGAGCGCCGCGTCCTGGCGTCCGAGGGTACCCGCGCGATCTGGCACGTGCCGATCATCGTGGTCGATGAGTGGTGGGGGTTCGTCGGGATCGACCTCTGCACCGATCGGCCGCTGCAGCGCCCCCAGGGCGACGTCCTGCGCGCGGTTGCGGCCTCTCTCTCGGCCTCCGCCACAAAGCGGCGTGCGGATGAGGACGCTCGCCTCCGCGAGGATCTGTACCGTTCGATGATCGAATCGGGCCCGGCCATCACCTACATCGACGGGATCGAAGAGTCGGCGCCCACGATCTACATGAGCCCTCAGGTCACCGCGCTGCTCGGGTACACGCCGGAGGAGTGGATCGAGGACCCGGAGATGTGGCCCCGGCTGATCCACCCCGACGATCGCGTCCGCGCCGTGGCGGAGAACACGCGGCACAACGAGACGGGGGAGCCGTTCCGCCTGGAGTACCGGATGTTCGCCAAGGACGGCCGCGTCGTGTGGGTCCACGACGAAGCGACGATGGTCCGAGACGAGCGTGGCATGCCCCGCTACTCGCACGGCGTGATCATGGACATCTCCGACCGCAAGCGCGCCGAGGAGCAGGGCGCCTTCAGCGCGTACCACGACGAGCTCACCGGCCTGCCGTCTCGGGCGATGTTCGAGGAGCTCCTCGACCTCTCCGTCGCCAGGGCTCGGCGGCACGATGGCTCCGTGGCGGTGCTCAGCGTCGACCTCAACGAGTTCCGTCTGGTGAACGACTCGCTCGGCCACCAGGCGGGCGACGCGCTGCTCGTCCACGTTGCCGACCGCCTCCGCGACGCGACGAGGGAGACGGATCTGGTCGCGCGTCGCGGCGGCGATCAGTTCCTCCTCCTGTTGGCCGACCTTGATCGCGAGGACGGCGCCATCGATACCGCCGTCATGCGCGCCCAGGCGGTCGCCCAGCGGATCCAGGACTCGCTCGTCGATCCGTTCCCCGTCGCCGGCACGGAGGTCTACGTCGCCGCGAGCATCGGGATCAGCCTGTTCCC
>JBKOZW010000184.1:0-22671 GCA_046726095.1 Actinomycetota bacterium | reverse complement strand
GGGGCAGCGGTACTCCTTGTCGCCGGCGTGGTGCCGGACCTCGAAGCCGGGGGCCTCGGCCCTGGGCGGCGGAGCCGACCTGGGCCGAGGCCTCGGCGACGAGAGCGACTCGAGCGGCGCGCGCCGGTTCCTGCGCGGCATCGATCAGAGCCGGTCGCGAACGAAGCCGGCGACGGTGGGCGCGAGCGACTCGCCCACCTCGCGAGCGTCGTCCTTCCGGGATCTTTCGAACGAGTGGCCCGCCCCCTCGATGTCCACGAGGGTCGTGCGATCGCCCAGCCGAGCGACGACGCTCGCGAGGCGAGCCGGGTCCGCGAAGGGGTCCTTCGTTCCGTGCAGGAACAGCATCGGGATCGACAACCCGTACAGGTGCTCGTCTCGGACCTGCTCCGGCTTGCCGGGCGGGTGGAGCGGATAGCCCAGGAACACGAGGGCGGCGGCCGGCATGCCCTCGGCGGCGGCCATCGACGCGATCCGGCCGCCGTAGCTCTTGCCGCCGCCGAGCACTCGCCGGCCGCCGCCCCGGTCGACCGCGACCTCGAACACCGCCCGGAACGCGGCTATCGCGTTCTTGGCCTGGTCGGGGCTCCGCCTGCCGGCCTCCATGTACGGGAAGTTGAAGCGCATGGCGGCGATGCCCTCGCCGGCCACCGCATCGCAGAACCCGACGATGAACGGATGATCCATCCCGCCTCCCGCGCCGTGCCCGACGATCAGGATCGGGCCCTCGGCGTCGTGCCAGGCAGCGCTCACGTCCCCTCGGGGCGTCGCCACGGCGAATCGGTCCTCGCTCACCCCTGGCGACGCTCCCAGAGCTGCCGGGTGAGGAGCGCCTGCGCGACGTGCTCGCTGAGGTGCTCGACCGCGTGAAGGAGCGCCCACGCGCCCGAGACCACCTCCGCCTCGCCCGTGCTCGATCGCGAATGCGAGACGCGCTGCGCGCCTGGCTCGAAGGACCCGACGCCGTCGAGGAGCGCCCGACATGCGCTGTCGAGACGATCGACGAACGCGAGCATCGCGTCGGCGCTCTCGGCCACCGTGAGGAACTCGGCGTCGCGATCCCTCTCCGGCAGCGGTTCACCGAAGGCCACGGCGAGCCACGACCTGGTGCTCTGCAGCGCGTGCACCACGAGGACCGCGATCGGGTTCGTGTCCTGTCCGCCGGGCCGCCAGTTGAGGCCCTCGGCCGGGAGTCCCGTGATCGCCTCACGCAGGCCCGATACGGACTCCCGGATCATGTCGTCGGCCGCCGTCACCATCGGATCGGTCATGCGCGCAGTCTACGGAGGATCATCCCGCGGACCGCGTGCCATCATGGTCGGGATGGAGGGCCGCTTCTACCTAGGCACGTCGGGGTTCGCCTACGACGAGTGGCGACACGGGGTCTTCTATCCGGAGGGCCTGAAGAAGGACGACATGCTCGACTACTACTCGTCGCAGCTGTCGTCGGTCGAGGTCAACTACACGTTCCGCAGGAACCCTTCCGAGAAGACGATCGAACGATGGCGCGAACGCGCGCGGCCGGGCTTCGTCTTCACGCTGAAGGCGAACCAGCGGATCACCCACTGGAAGCGGCTCGAGGACGTGGAGGAGGACGTTCGCGGTTTCGTGACGACGGGCCGGCTCCTGGCGGACCGCTTCGGGTGCGTTCTGTTCCAATGTCCTCCGAGCCTCCATCACGACGCCGACCTCCTCGCCAGGTTCCTGGACACGCTTCCGGAGAACGGCCCGGCCTACGCGATGGAGTTCCGGCACCCGTCGTGGACCGAGGCCCGTGACGCGCTCCGCGAACGCGGCGTGGCGTGGTGCGTCGCCGAGACCGACGACAAGGACCCCAAGCCCGAGGACCTTTCGTGGGAGCCTGTCGGCTACCTCCGCCTCCGCAAGACCGAGTACGCCGACGACGAGCTCGCGACCTGGGCGGCCCGGATCGGGCCTGCGCTCGAGGCGGGTGGGACGGTGTTCACCTACTTCAAGCACGAGGACGAAGGCGCGTCACCGAAGATGGCCAAGCGGCTCGAAGTCATGTTGGCTTCCGGGGCTTCAGCACCGCAAGACCGTTCCGAGATCTAACCCTCTGCGATGTCTGCCTGACGTTCCCTTCGTTCAGGTGCTCGTGCGCGTGAGCATGAAGGCGCCTCGCGGCAGATGGCCGATCAGGCTGACCGAGCTACCCGAAGCTGCAGGCCGGAGGGTCGAACAGCACGCATCATCCCGCGCCCAGGCACGTGACTCCCGCACAGATCACGACGTGCGAGGCCGGATGTTCTGGTTCACGCGGAAGACGTTGTCGGGGTCGTAGATCGCCTTGATCTCCGCCAGGCGGTCGTAGTTGTCGCGGTAGCTCGCCCGAACCCGTTCCTCTCCCTCGTCCATCATCATGTTCACGTAGGCGCCGCCGGCCGAGAAGGGGTGCAGCTCCTCGAAGTAGTCGACGCTCCACCCGCGGATCGCGTCCACGTTCGACCGGTCCGGGTCGACGCCCGCGAAGACGGAGCCCCAGTTCGCGTCCCGATACGCCCATGCCGTCTCGGTGGCGCCGACGTCGTGGGCCGCGCCGTCGATCGGGTACATGTGCATCGTCGACTTCATCGTGGGCATCTCGGCGCCGTATCGCGCGTGGATCCTCACCGCCTCGTCCGGGATCTCGTTGACGAAGTCCGCCCGCCAGTACCACTGATCGCCCGGCGGGTACAGGCCGTCGAACGCTCCCTGCAGCGTTGCGTGCGGCATCGGGGCGACACCGTGCATGAGGGGCTCGGGGAGTGACTCGAGGAGGGCCGCCATGGCCTTCGCCGCAGGCTCTTCGGGGCCAACGTAACACCAGACCACCCCACACACCTTGCGCAGGTGGAGCTCCTCGGGGAACGGGGGCGCCGGCGGGACCGTGTGGAACGCGAAGAACCCGTTCAGCTCGCGCGGAGCGGCCGGCAGGAACTCGCGGTAGACGGAGAGCACCTCCGCGCCGTCCTCGACGGGCCAGAACGTCGGCCCGGCGACGACCGTCCCGACATCGTGCAGTCGGAACAGGAACGATGTGACGACCCCGAAGTTGCCGCCGCCGCCTCGGATCGCCCAGTACAGGTCGGGGTGCTCGTCGGCGCTGGCTCGCACCGACTTGCCGTTGGCGAGCACCACCTCCGCCTCGAGGAGGTTGTCGATCGCGAGACCGCATCGACGGGTGAGGTGGCCCAGACCGCCGCCGAGCGTGAGCCCGCCCACGCCGGTCGTCGAGATGATGCCGCTCGGGGTCGCCAGGCCGTGCTCGCCGGTCGCGGCGTCGACCTCGCCCCACGTGGATCCACCCGCGACTCGCACCGTCCGCTTCCGCGGGTCGACCTCGACACCCTTCAGCGGCGACAGATCGATCACCACACCACCGTCACAGGTGCCCAGGCCGGCTCCGTTGTGGCCACCTCCCCGAACCGCCAGGAGCAGATCGTGGTTCCGCGCGAACCCGATGACGTCGGCGACGTCGCGACCGCTCGCGCATCGAGCGATCAGCGCCGGGCGACGGTCGATCATCGCGTTGTACACCGCGCGCGCGCTCTCGTACTCCGCGTCCTCCGGACCGATGATCCGGCCGGCGAGCCCGGGCAGTTCGTCGAGCGCCGCGGCGGCAACCGACTGCATGGTGCTCATGACTCGTCCTCCCGTCCTGGATGCTCGCGTCGCGAGGCATGGTCCCCACGACCGCGTCTATCGGGAAGGGCGTGAAACGGCACGGAACGATCGTTCCTCCGTGGAGTCACCGCTGCCAATCGGGCGCCGCCTCACCCGGCGGCGCATAGGAGCAGAGCCGGCCCGTCCGGACCGAGGCCTTGAGATGGAGGCCCAGTTGGGGGCAGTCGGTCGCGATCGCTCGCACGGCCCCACGGATCGCCTTGGTGACGCTGACCCGTGCCCTCTCCGCCGGAGAGGGCATGTGTCGACCCCGACCTCCGAGGCCGGCGGCACTCGCGAGCTCGTGTTTGATCGCATCGATCTCGACCTTGATCCTGCTCGCGCGCTCGATGTCGTGTCGCGATGTCGCATCGTCCAGATCCCCCTCGAGCTCGAGGAGCCGTTGGCGGAACTCCCGCTTGGCCCTGGGGTCGAGGATCGCTTCCTCGGCACCGCCGCCAACGCCGAACCCGGCCTCCGCCGGCTGGGGTGCACCTGGATCCGCAACGCGCATGAGCTCGAGGACGTGCACCTCGCGTCCCGGAGCGCAGAGGAGCTCCCCGAGGTACCGCATCCCCTTCCGGTCCGGCAACCGAGCCATCTCTCCTCGATGGCGCACCGTCCAGTACTGCCCCTCACGGCGGAACACCGAGGGACCGGTGGTGGTCTCGTCGTCACTCTGGGCCCCCACCCCCACAGGTCGCTGCGCCCACCCCGGCGCGATCGCCCGGGCGCGCTCTCCGATGCCGGGCAGGCCGAGGTCGTCCGAGATCGCAACGCTCGCGTCGAGGGAACCGCGAGCCCGCTCGACGTCGCCACGACCGGCGCGCCGCAGGAACATCCGGGCACGCTCGATCAGCAGCATCGCGGAGATGGCGCGCGCGCCGAGCGATCCGCACCGCTCGGCGGCGTCGTCGAAGTGACGTTCCGCCTCCTCCCACCGACCCAGCAACGAGGAGATCGATCCCAGGCGCATCGACACGGGCCCGAAGGCCAAGGTGGAGATGGAGACTGCGTTCCGATCGGCGAACGGAGCGAGCTGGTCGTACAGGAGCTCGGCGCGCCGCTCGTCACCGATCAAGACGCAGGCCTGGGCGAGCGCGCACGCGTGCAGGATCCACAAGCCGTCCCGCGGAAGATCCATGAAGCCGTGTGGCGCGTGGCGTTCCACCTCGGCACGTGCCGCGCGCTCGTCGCCGAGCTCGGCCGCCACCAGCGCGTTCCTCCATCGGGGGATCTCGGGGTAGCGTTCCCCGTGGTCACGGATCCTGTCCCGGACCGTCTCCATCCGTCCCTGCGTCCAGCGGATCGCGACGAGCTGCGCGTCCTCGTGCATGTAGCTGACGTACTCGCTCTGGCGCACCTGACCGAACTCGAGCGCGTCTCCGACGATGCGTTCGGCCTCCGCCGGACGACCCTGGAGCAGCGCCCGCATCCCGTGCAAACACACCACGTGCCAGAAGTAGAACGGTTGCTGGATCCGCGCGGACAGCTGCTCCATCGCGGACAGCTCGGCATCGACCCCCGAGACGTCGCAGAGCTCGAGGTGGCAGTGCAGGCGGGCGTGACGCGCGAGGAACGCCGCCTCCTCGCGTGCCGCCCCGGTCGCCACCAGCAGCATCTCCTGCGCGTTCGCGAGCCGTTCGTCGATCGAATCGGGAGCGAGCGTCGCCCAATGACGCCCGTGCAGTGCCTCGACCAGCGCCTCCGGGTCGCCGAGTCGGAGCGCCATGTCCTCGGCCTCGTGCGACAACACGTGGCTGCGCTCCGTCTGCCGGAACTGGTAGAGCTCGGCCGCGAGCCGGGCCAGCGTTCTGGCGCGCAGGGACGAATCCTCGGGCGGCAGCGCCCGCTCGGCCTCTTCCAGCAGGGCGACGCTCCTCGTGCCCGCATCGAAGAGGGAGGTCACGATCAATGCGCCGAACCCCAGGCGGACGGGAGATCCGCCCGTCACGTGGGCGAGCGCCGCCTCGGCCAACACCGTTGGGTCGTCCATCGCTCGCGCGAGCTCGGCGACCCGCTCGTAGCAGGCCCTCCCACCCTGGGTGTCGCCGGCCTTCGTCCGGGCGTCGCCCAGCCGCATCAGGATCTCGGCACGACGACGCTCCGTATCGATCGCCGGAGGCAGGAGCGGAAGCGCCCGTTCCAGCAGCGCTGCCGCATCCTCGTACGCGAACACCGCGATCGCGCGATCGGCGGCACGCAGCGAGTAGTCGACCGCGCGATCGACGTCGCCCATCGGAGCAGCCTGCGCGAAGTGGTGCGCGATCTCGGCGAGGTGGGGTCCCAGGTCGTCGCGGTACAGGCGTTCCGACACCATGCCGGCCCGGAGGTGGAGCTCCATCCGCGTCGCGGGCGGCAGGTCCTCGTACAGGGTCTCCCGGACCAGGTCGTGGGCGAACGAATACCGTCCGGCCTCGCGAGGGTCCTCGGACAGGATCCCCACGCGAACCGCCTCGTCGAGGACGGCCGCGATGCGTTCGAGGTTGAGAGAGCTCGCTTCGGCCAGGACCTTCAGATCCAGATCACGCCCGAGCACCGCAGCGGCGCGCAAGGTCGACACCGCATCCGGAGACAGGGCGGCGAATCGGATCCGGATGATGGCGCGGACCTCCTCGGGGAGACGCCGCATCGTCGCCTCGTCGGCCGTGCGCAGGCGGCCTTGGGCGATCAGCTCCCTGACGATCTCCCCGAGGAAGAACGGGTTGCCTCCGGTCACGGCGCGAACCCGATCGACCACCTCGTCACGCGGCGTCTCACCGCCGACCTGGGTCAGGAACGAGGCCACCTCTGAGGTGGAGAGACCACGCAAGGGGATCCGCCAACCGAGCCGAGCAACCTCCCCGAACAGCTCGGCCCGCTGCAACGTTCGCGGCTCGCCTTCTCGGTAAGCCCCGATGACCACGACCCGCTGATCCTCGGCCGATGACGCGATGAACCTCAGGAGGTGGAGCGACGGCTCGTCCGCGGCGTGCAGGTCGTCGAGCAGCACGAGGACCGGCGTGTCGCGCGCCCGATCATGCAGGAATCGAGCGACAGCATCGAAGAGTCGGAAGCGTGCCACGTCGGGGTCGAGCGAGTCGCTCGCTCCCTGCGGAGTCGCCACCAGCTCGTCCAGGTCGCCCCCGGCCGCACGAACGACCTGGACCCACGGCCAATAGGCGGGCGCGCCCCCGCCGTCCCAACAGCGTCCGGTCAGCACGATCCAACCCAGCTCGTGAGCCAGGAACCCGACGACCTCCATGAGGCGACTCTTCCCGATCCCAGGCTCACCCCCGAGGAGGAACACTCCGCCACGTCCTCCCGCGGCCTCGGTGAGCGCGGCTCGGAGCTCATCGAGCTCTCGCTCCCGACCGACGAACGGCCGGGATCTCTCCCTCGAGGCGAGGCTCACGGTCGCCCTTCGGGCGCGCGCGCCAGTTCTCCAACCATCGCTGAACAAGTGTGCGCGCATGGCGGAGCCGCGTCGAGCGAAGGCGCCCCAGCGCGATCAACCCTGAACGTGCGGATCGCGGGGATGGAAGCGCGGGATCCACCGGGGGACCACGCGCCGATACGCTTGGTATTCCTCTCCGAATCGCTCGGACAGGTGCGGCTCCTCGTACAGCCGGACGAACGCGATGAACGCGGCCGCCATGCAGGCCCCGTAGACGAACAGGATGACCTGGCCGAGGAGCATGCCCTGCCCGACGATCGCGGCGAGCACGGCGAGGTACATCGGGTTCCGGACGTACCGATAGAGCCCGCCGATCACGAGGCGCTCCGTGGGGGCGACAGGCGCGGGAGTCCCCAGGCCCTCGGAGACGAACCTGACGAACGCGTGGATCACGACGACGGCGCCAACCGCCACCAATATCGAGCCGAGGAGCCGCACGGGCAGCCAGTACCTATCGGCAACCTTCCAACCGGTCAGGATCCACGGGACGAGGCCTGCAACGACCCCGGGTGCGAGCGCGAAGAACAGGGCAGTCCCTGCGGCTGCCCTCAGCTTTCGCACGGGGACATCATCGCCGACGTCGCCAGGGCTCACCGCCGGCATAGCCTCCCCTCCCCGAGGGACGGCGTGTCCCCCGTCCGCCGGGCGGCCGCATCACCTGGGCCGGCCCCCCACTTTCGGCCGTCTGCGCGATAACGCCGACCGTTCCCGCACCGCAGAGTTGGTCGGTCGTAGGGCCGATGTCGCGGCGGTCGAGTCAAGGGGGAGTCCCATCGCCGGTCCGAGCATCACACGCAGCTCACGTAGCAAGATCGCTCTCGCGGCGTCATGTGTGCTCGCCACCGTGCTGGCCGCGTCTCTCGCCGCACCCGTCCCCAGCCGGCAGGCCGACGTCGCGGTCATCGTCCACGAGACGCTGCCATCGACCGACGCGGCCGAGCGGCTCCTGGTCGCCCTCGGGGGTCGTGTCACGCGCGAGTTGCCCCTCGTGGGTGGCTTCGCGGCGGCCATCCCCGGGGACCGACTCCCTGCCCTCACCCGCGGGGACGGCATCGCGGGCGTCTGGGCCGACGCCCACATCCGGATGGCCTCGGCCGGCACCAACCAGTACGACACGTGGGAGCCCAACCTCGCGTGGCGGAAAGCGATCCGACTGGGGCAAGTGGACGTCAACGGCTCTGGCGTGACGGTCGCGCTCTTGGACACCGGCGTGTCGCATGTCGATGACCTCGGCGATCGAGTGGACGCGAGGATCGACTTCACGCCGAACGGCGCCGGCGAGGACGAGTACGGCCACGGGACGCACCTGGCGGGTGTGATCGCCGGCAACGGCTCGGCGTCGGGCGGGAAGTGGCGTGGGGTAGCACCCCGAGCGCACCTCATCTCGATCAAGGTGGCCGGTCGCGACGGGTCCACGGACGTCTCGGTCGTGATCGCGGCGCTGCAGTGGATCGTCACGCACCGCGACCTGTACAACATCCGGGTCCTGAACCTGGCGTTCGGGACCAACGGCGTCCAACCGTACGCGCTCGATCCGCTCGACGCCGCGGTCGAGCGGGCGTGGGCCGCCGGCATCACGGTGGTCGTCTCGGCCGGGAACCGAGGCTCGAGCCCCGGCACGATCAACAAGCCGGGCGACGACCCGTACGTGATCACGGTGGGTGCGGCCGACCTGAACAGCACCTCCGACCGCAGCGACGACCAGGTGGCCCCCTTCTCGAGCCGTGGGCCGACGCCGGACGGGTTCGAGAAGCCGGACCTGGTGGCTCCGGGCATCACGATCGTCTCCACGCGCTCGGTCGGCAGCACGATCGACCAGCTGCATGCGGACGCGGTCGTCGACGACAACTACTTGAAGGGCACCGGCACCTCGCAGGCGGCGGCGATCGTTTCGGGAGTGGCGGCGCTGATGTACGACGTGAACCCGTCCCTGAAGCCGAACCAGGTCAAGGGGATGCTCCTCGACACGGCGTTCAAGACAACCGCGTACCGCGTCGGCGGCGGGGCCGGGCTCGTCGACGCCGAGGGCGCCGTCCTCGCGGCCGACGGTGCCGTCGGGAACCCGAACGCCGGGCTGGATCACTCGGTCGGCGTCGGACCGCTGGAGCTGAGCCGCGGGACGCTGCACGTGACGGCTGACCTCGACGGTGATGGATCCGGCGAGGTGGTCCAGGGCGAGATCGACGTCCTCGGCGAGCCGTGGGACTCGAACTCGTGGTCCTCCAACAGCTGGTCCGCCGACAGCTGGTCGTCGAACAGCTGGTCGTCGCTGATCTCCGAGAATGACGGATGGAGCAGCAACTCCTGGAGCTCGAACTCCTGGAGCGGGATGTGCTGGAGCTCCAACTCTTGGAGCTCCAACTCGTGGAGCTCGATCGCGTGGAGCTGAGGTGAGACTTCCGTGACGCTTCCCCGGCGGGTCAAGGCCCTGATCGTTGTCGCGACCGTCCTGGGGTTCGCCTGCGTAGCCGTCCGCGTCCCGCAGATCCGGACGTGGGACGCCCGGGATCTGCTATCGGTCGCGGTGATCGTCATCCTGACGATCACCGCGGAGCGATGCTCGATCCCACTCAAGCGAGGATCCGAGACGGTGAACTTCGCGCTCACCGACGGCGTGTGGGCCGGCGCCCTGATCCTCGTGCCGCCGAGCGTCCTCACCGTCGGTGTGCTCCTCGGGGTCGGGATCGGCCAGGCGCTGAACCGTTGGTCTCCGTACAAGATCGCCTACAACGTCTCGCAGTTCCTGATCAGCATCACGCTCGCCCAGGCGGCGTTCGCGGCGATGGACATCGACCCGTCCGTGACCGATCCTCGCACATGGTTCGCGGTCCTCGGCTCGATGTATGTCGCCTTCGCGTTCAACGCCAGCGCCATCATGCTCGTGGTCTCGATGGTCGAGGGCAGCCGGTTCCGGGACGTCTTCCGGCTCCCGCTGGCGCTGAACGCGTTCCACTGGCTCGGCAACATGGCGCTCGGCATCCTCGGCGCGCTGCTGATCGTCGAGGAACCGATGGCGCTCGTCCTGCTCACGGTGCCGGTCGGGCTCGCCTACATCACGTACCGACGCTGGGCGGAGAGCATCGCCGAGCGCGACCAGCTTCGCGACCTGTACGAGGCCGGTCGTGTCCTGTCGGGGCCGCTCGCCGCCAGCGAGGGGTTCGGCGACTTCCTGGGCCTGCTCGAGCGGCTGCTCCCCGCGGACCGTGTCGAGCTCGTGGTGGTCAACGGCGACCGCGTCTCCGTGCACGCCACCACCGGCGTCTATTCGTTCACGATGGACGAGAGGGGCCCCTACCCGCTCGAGGCGCTCGTCACCGTCCGGTCCGGGATCGCTCCACAGATCGCGCTCGTGGGGGACGACGAAGACGTCCGCGGCGTGGTCGCCGTCTATCGGTCGGAACCGCTGGGAACGAAGGAGCGCTTGCTGCTGGATGGCCTTGCGAGCCAGATCGCGACCCGCCTGCACAACCACCAGGTGTACGGCGAGACGCTGGAGCGCGCCCGCCTCTCCGAGATCGTGATGCACACGTCCGACGGCGTGTTCGCGGTCGATCGATCAGGACGGGTGACGACGTGGAACCCAGCGATGCAGGCGATCGTCGGATGGGAAGAGGAAGAAGTGATCGGACGGCGCTGTCAAGACCTTTTGGGGATCGACGACCTCGACGCCCTCTCCGGTCCGGAGATCCACCGCAGCGAGCCACAGGACGCCCTGGTCCGCACGAAACGCGGCACCATGGTGAGCGTGCGCCTCCGCACCAGCATGATCCGCGACCACGAGGCGGCGCCTCGTTCGCATATCGTCGTGATGCGCGAAGCATCCGAAGAGACGCGAGCTGAGCAGCTGAAGCGCGACTTCGTATCGATGGTTTCTCACGAGCTCCGCACGCCGCTCACGCCCCTGAAGGGTTTCCTGAAGAGCCTGCTCGAGGGTGCCGTCGATGATTCACCGGAGGCGCGCCGCGAGTACTACGAGATCATGCTCCGCCAGGCCCAGCGGCTCGAACGGCTCGTCGGCGACATGCTCGATGCCTCGCAGATCGACGCGGGCGGCCTCGTGATCGATCTGGAGCCCGTGTCGCTCACGCCGCTCCTCGAGCGCCTCGTCGCCGACTTCCACGAGCAGCACGGCGACCGCGTCGTGGACCTGCATGTGACCGAGCAGCGCCTGGTGACGCTCGCGGACGCGTTCCGCGTGGAGCAGGTGGTGTTGAACCTCTTGACGAACGCGGACAAGTACACACCGGCCGATCTGCCGATCGACGTCTTCGTGACGCGGCAGGAGCGCGCCGCCGTGATCTCCGTGCGAGACCGGGGAGAGGGGATCCCGAGGGAGCATCATGGGCGGATCTTCGATCGCTTCTTCCGCGTGAACGTCGACAGCGGGCGACGTCCGGGGACGGGTCTCGGTCTCTACATCGCTCGGTCGCTCGTCGAAGCGATGTCGGGCCGGATCTGGGTGGACTCCGAGATGGGCGTTGGATCGACGTTCTCGTTCACGCTGCCGATCGTGAACGTGCGGCTCCCAGGGATGGACGAGCCTACGACGGTTGCGGCCTCGATCAGGAAGCTGATGGCGGTCTGAGCGTGGTCCGTCGGAACGTTCCGCGCCTCGTCCCTCCGCTCATCGTCGCAAGGTTGTACGAGGGTCCGTGATCGAGCGGTTGCCTCGCCTGCGATCCGCTGGCCGAGCTCAGCCTCAGCGCGAGAGACGGTCGTGGAGCGAACCCTTGATCTCGGCCAACCGGTCCGGGTCGACGACCTTCCGGCCGAGGGCATCGCGAAGGTAGAAGGCGTCGACGACCCTCCCGTCGAAGGTCGCGACCTTCGCCAGATTTACGTCCAGGTGCAGATCCGCGAACGTTCGCGTGATGTCGAACAGCACCCCGATCCTGTCGGGCGCGCCCACCTCGATCACCGTCGAGTACTCGGACACGTCGTTGTGCTCCCGGACCGTTACGGGCGTCGAGAGCCTGGGACCGGGGTAGTGCCGTCGCTTCTCGTCGACCCGATGCTCGAGCGAGATCGATCCCTCGATCGTGCGACGCAAGGTCGTGCGGAACGCCCGCCAGCGGCGCTCGCTGATCTCCGGGTCGAAGGCTCCCTGCACCTCGAACAGGTCGAGCGCGACCCCATCGTCGGTCGTGAACGCGTGGGCGGACAGGATCGACACGCCCTCGATCGCGAGCGCGCCGGCGATCCAGGACAGGAGTCCCGGCCGGTCCCCCGCCACGACGACGACCTCGTACGTCCCGGGGCGCGCTCCCTCCGTGGCGGCGGTCCTGACCTCGTGGCCCCCGACGGGGGTCGCGATCAGCCGGGCATGCGCGGCCGCGCGCGCCGGATCGATCGCGAGGAAGTAGCCGCGCGGCATCCGCAGGACGAACCGATCGACCTCCCCCTCGGGCTCACCGCTGAGTAGGTCGCGCACGCGCTCGGTCCGTTCGGCGAGGATGGCCGCGAGCTCCTCCCCCATCTGCCCTCGTTCGAAGACGCGCTGGATCTTCGCGGTGAGCTCGCGCACGAGCGTTTCGCGCCAGGTGGTCCACGCGGCGGGACCGGTCGCGATCGCATCGGCCTTCGCCAGGAGGTAGAGCGCTTCGAGCCGCTCCGGCGTCCCGATCCGAGCCGCGACGCCGACAAGAAGCTCCTCGTCCGAGAGATCGCGTCGCGTGGCCGTGTCGGGAAGGAGCAGATGCTCCGAGACCATGAACAGGGCGAGATCGGCGTCGGTCCCCGCGATGCCCATCGCACCGAGGGTCTCGCGGGCGATCCCCGTCCCGACCTCGACGTGACCGCCCGTGCCGACCTTGCCGATGTCGTGCAGGAGTGCGCCCAGGAGTATCGCGTCCGCACGCTCGGTGTGGATCGTGGCGGCGTGCTCGATCGGATCGTCGACGTCGCCGCCGCCGTCGAGCATCGCCGCCATCCGACGGGCCGTGTCCACCAGGTGGGCATCGACCGTCGACCGGTGGTACGGGTCGCGCTGGGGCCGGCAGCGGACGGCCGTCCACGCCGGGATGTAGCGCTCGAGCAGGCCCATCCGATCGAGAGCGTCCAGCATCGCCGCGCCCGTGTCGCCGGCCCGGAGCAGGCGGAAGAACGCCGAACGCATCGCCGCGTCCCATGGGATCGGATCGGGCACGTCGACGTCCTCGATCGCGTCCAGCAGAGCAGGCGAGGGGACCTCACCCCGTTCCGCGGCGTCGGCGAGGGCCCCGAGGATCGAGGAGGCGTCGGTCGGGACCGTCTCCCGCGTTGTCGCGTCCCCGACGATCCGTCCGCCCGCCAGCCACGAGACGTGCTCGACGTTGCGGGCGTGCTCGAAGATCGCGCGCATCAGCGCGTCGGAGGCCGGGAGGTCGGGTTCGTCCACGAACCCGACCTCTCGCGCGACGTCCGGCTGGAGCTCCGCGACCAGCCGGACGTCGCGCCGCCCCGTGAGGAGCTGGACGGCGCTCCGGACGCGGATCAGGAAGTCTTCGGCCTCATCGACGAGCTCGCGTTCCTGCGCGCGGACGATGCCGGCCGCGTCCAGATCGTCCCCGACCGCCGCGGCGATCCAGCCGAGCGACGCGACGTCGCGCAGGCCGCCGCTGCCCTCCTTCAACTCGGGTTCCAGGAGGTGGGCGCAGGAGCCGAAGCGCTCACGGCGGGCGGCCACCGCCGCGCGCGCGCGTCGCGCGAACGCCGGAGGGTCCGCCCTCGCGGCTTCCCGAACCGGATCGAGCGCTCGTTCGGACAGGGGATGGTCGCCGGCGACGTGCCGGCCGTCGAGCATCGCCGTCCACGCGTCGAAGTGCTCCTCGGCCGCGGTCACGCACTCCACGGGCGTTCGCACGGCGTGCCCCACCGCGAAGCCCGCGTCCCACAACGGATACAGCAGCGCATCGATGGCTGGACGGACGGACGGTTCGTCGTCGTGGACGACGAGGAGATCGATGTCCGATGCCGGGAGCTGCCGCATCCGGCCGTACCCGCCGATCGCGATGACGGCGACGCTCGACGAGGCGCCGGATCCCGCGAACAGCTCCCCGATGCACCCGTCCACGAGCTCGGCGCGCCGGCGCGCCACGGACCGGCCGTGATGCCCCAGCGCGTACGCCCGCTCGAGCGCACCGAGCTCGGCGCGGAGCGCGTCAGCGGGTCCGGCCACCGCTACCCCGACAGGGCGTCGGGGCCCATCTCGCCGGTACGGATCCGCATGACGTGGTCGACGTCGCTGACCCAGAGCTTGCCGTCGCCGATCTTCCCCGTCCGGGCGGCCTTCACGATCGCGTCGACGATCCCGCCCACGTCCCCGTCCTCGACGACGACCTCGACCTTGACCTTGGGCACGAAGTCGACCTGGTACTCCGCCCCCCGGTACACCTCCGTGTGGCCGCGCTGCCGACCGAAGCCCTCGACGTCCGTGGTCGTCAGACCGCCCACGCCGATCTCTCGCAGCGCGTCCTTCACGTTGTCGATGCGATGGGGCTTGACGATCGCCGTGACCAGTTTCACGCGCGCGAGCTTACCCCCTGGATCGTCTTCGCCAGGTCGAGCCAGTCCCGGTAGACCGTCATCCCGATCGAGCGATAGAGCTCGACGGCGCCCGTCTCGTTCTGTGCGTCGACGTTGAGCTGGGCGAGCCGGAACCCTCGCGTGGACAGGTCCGCGAGCGCATGTCGCAACAGCGCCTTCCCGATCCCGCGGCGCTGCAGCTCCGGTCGCACGCCGAGGTCGCCGATCCATCCGACGCCGCCGTCCTCGATCAGGAACTGGTGCGAGGCGCCCACGATGCGTCCGTCGACCTCGGCGACGAGCACGAGGGAAGGATCGTAGGTGCCCGTGCGACGCGCGTTGTCCCACCATTGTTCGAAACCGACGGGCTGGTAGCCGAAGTGGGTCAAGAAGGCCGCCTCGATCGTCTCCCAGATCGCCCGATCGTCGGCGCCGGCGACCGACGGGCGGATCGTCACGCCTTGGGGCGCCGGCCCAGCCGCGTATCCTTCCGGAAGTTCCATCCGCATGTGCCACGCCGTCCGGACGCGGCTGAACCCCGCCCGCGTCAGGAGCTCGCGCGCGGCCGGGTCGGCACCCGAGATCGAATGCCGGAGCGACGCGGACGTTCCCGAGGGGATCAAGATCGCAGCAGCCGCTTCCGTCCATGCGACGAGCGCCGTCCCGAGCCCCCTGCCGACGTGCTGCGGATGCACGCGCCCGAACGCGCCGACCTCCTTGGCCGGGTCGACGGCCTCGAGGTTGGCGTACCCGGCGAGCGCTCCGCCGGGCGCGAAGATCAGGCGGCTCATGGTCGGCAGGTCGACCCAGTCGCTGGACCAATCCTCCGCGATCCATATCCGGGTCGGCTCCGCTTCGCCGAACAACGAAAGGTCGACGTCGGCGAACAGCCCCTCGACGGGATCGAGGTCGTCGAACGTGGCCGGGCGCGAGACGTAGCCGGTCGGAAGCCCCGCCTCGGGGCTCCGTTCGGCACTATTCGCCAACGGCCTTCTTACGCGTGGTTTTCTTGGCCGCCGGCTTCTTCGCGGCCGGCTTCTTGGCCGCCGGCTTCTTGTCTGTGGACTTTCGGGCCGTGGACCTCTTGGCGGCCGGCTCACCCTGGTTCTTGGCGGCCGCGACCGAGGCCTTCAGGGCCTCCATCAGATCGACGACCTTGGCGGTGGGCTCGGCCGCCACGACCTCGATCTCCTGGCCGTGGAGCTTCGCCTCGACGATCTTCAGCAGCGCCTCGCGGTACTCATCCGAGAACGAGTCCGGCGTCCACTCGCCCGCGAGCGAGTCGATCAGCTGCCGCGCCATCTCGAGCTCCTGCCCGGTCACCTTGCCGCTGACGTCGACGCCGCCGAAGTCCGCCTCGCGGATCTCGTCCGGCCAGTACATCGTCTCAAGCACGAACGCGTCGTCCTTGAAGCGCAGGGCCGCCAGGTGTTCCTTGTCGCGGAAGCTCACCTTGGCGATCCCGACCCGGCCGTCCTCGCTCATCGCCTCGCGCAGGAGCGCGTACGCTTTGGCGCCGGTCTCCTCCGGGATGAGGTAGTAGCTCTTCTTGAACATCACGGGATCGATGTCGTCCAGGTCGACGAAGCGCTCGATGTCGATCGCCCGGCTCGACTCGACCGGCACGGCGTCGAAGTCCTCGTCCGTCAGGACCACGTACCGGTCCTTCTCGACCTCGTAGCCCTTGACGATGTGCTCGAAGGAGACCTCTTCGCCGTCCTTCTCACACACGCGCTTGTAGCGGATCCGGCCGCCGTCGTCGTCGTGGAGCTGGTTGAACTTGAGCCCCTTCTCTTCGGTCACCGGGTAGACCGAGACCGGGATCGTCACGAGGCCGAACGAGATGGCCCCCTTCCACATGGATCGTGGCATAGCTCGCCTCCCCTGGGATGGTCCGCACGCTGCGCGAACGGTCAGTCTAGCCGGGAACGCCGACAGACCTCGGCCGCTCAGAGTCCGAGGTGGCCCAGGGTGGAATCGATCGTGTCGTTGGCCTTCTGGACCGTCTGGTCGACCACATCCGTCGCGGGCGAGGTCGCGCCACCCGTGGTCTGATCGACGGTATCCGTCACACCGTCCACCGTGTCGGAGACCGTGTCCACCGTGTCGGAGACCGTGTCCGAGACCGTGTCCACCGTGTCGGAGACCGTGTCCACCGTGTCCGAGACCGTGTCGGTTACGGTGTCGACGGGACCGGTACCTCCGTCGCCGGTCTGGCTCGGCTCGTCCGACGGTGACGCAAAGGGCGTGGGCCCGGTCCGATCGTCGTTCGACCCTCCTCCACCGGAACCGGCCTCGTCGGAGCCGTCACCCTTCGGCGTGACCGCCGTGGGCGCGATGCTGGGAGCGGACGCCGGCGACGGCCCGCCGGGCGCGCTCGACGGGGCAGGCGACGACGGCTGCGCACCCAGCGCTGCCGCGGATTGCACGGAGCTCGCGAGCCCGAGCGCGCCGACCACCGCGGCCGTCTTGAACGCGATCGCGATCTGCTCGCCTGAGCGCTCGAGCCACCCGAGCACGGGGACAACGGCGACCCACGAGGCAGGACCGACGGTCCACCAGAGCCGGCCGATCGAGATGTTCAGGAACGATCGCACGATGCTCGGATCGAACTGTGAGCCGGCGCAGCGCGCCAGCTCGCGCCTGGCGGCCGTCACGGTCATCGGCTTCTTGTATGCGCGGGCCGCCGTCATCACCTCGAACGAGTCGGCGACCGCGACCACTCGAGCTCCGAGGCCGATCTCATCTCCCGCGAGACCAGCCGGATACCCGTTGCCGTCGAACCGCTCGTGGTGTTGCTCGATCGTGCCGGCCCACCGTCCCAGCCACGGCAACAGCGGCGCGGCGAGCGCCGCGCCTTCGGCCGGGTGCGCGGCGAGGCGCTCCCATTCGGCGGCATCCGGTTTGCCGGGCTTGTTCAGGATCCGGGCCGGGACATGGAGCTTCCCGATGTCGTGCAGCAGCGCCGCCCACCGCAGGCGGTCGCGATCGTCCTCGTCCAGGGCGAGATCCGCCGCGATCATGTCCGCGTACGCCCGCACGCGTTCCGAATGCCCTCGCGTCTTGCGATCGTGCGCGGAGAGCGCCGCGACCAGCTCCAGGATCTGCCGGGCGGCCATCGCGGGATCGTCGTCCACGCCGCGCGACTTCGCATCGGCGATGCGTTCGTGGAGCCGTCGTACGTTCCCAGCGCTCCTCGCCATCGCGAACCGTGACGGGGCGCGATCGGGGAAGGCGAGGGAGAGCTGCAGCAGGACCGCCAGGGGGAGGAGCCGCCGGGCAGCACGCTCGAGCACGAGCGCGACCGCGGAGCCGGCCGCGAACAACCACCCGATCCAGAGGACCTTGGCGAAGCCCCGCGGGGGGGTCCCCTGGTGCCCGAGGACCGCGACCACGACGGCCGCGACCACCGCGGGCAGGACCATCGCGATGCACCGGATCGCGAAGCTCGCCGCAGGGCGTGCGCGCCAGCGAGCGGGGGGTGCCGAGGGCGTCGGCGACGGTTCGGGGGGCGTGCCGTCCACCATGAAAGTATCGGCACGGAAACCGGCGAGTTGACCCGGGCGAAGCGCACCGAACGCGTGCGGCTACCATCGATCGCATGCCCCAACGCAAGCGCGGCTCGGGCGGCCCCGCCTTCACGGCGGACCTTCCCAAGACCCTCGAGGTCCGCAAGGGCGATCGCGACGCCTGGTGGCTCGACCTCCCCGAACGCGAGCTCCGGCTCTCCAACCTGGACAAGGTGTTCTGGCCCGACGAGGGCTACACGAAGGGCGATGTGATCGCCTACTACTTCAACGTCGCGCACCTGCTGCTGCCGCACCTGGAGCGCCGGCCCCTCACGATGAAGCGCATGCCCGACGGGATCGCCGGGGACGCGTTCTACGAGAAGACGGCGCCGATGCACACGCCCGACTGGATCCATCGGTGCACCGTGTTCTCCGAAGACGCGAAGACGGGGCAGATCGACTACCTCACGGTCGACGATCTACCGACGCTCCTGTTCGTCGCGAACCTGGGCGCGATCGAGATGCATCCGCTCCATTCGACGTGCGACGCCGTCGGGCACCCCGATTACCTCTTCTTCGATCTGGATCCCTTCGAGCCGTACACGTACGAGGACGTGCTCAACGTGGCCCGTCACATCCAGGTGTTGCTCCAGCAGCTGGGCATGATCGGGTACCCGAAGACGAGCGGCGCGACCGGCCTGCAGATCTACGTGCCGCTCGAACATGGAGCCTTCACCTACGGAGAGGCCCGCGCCTTCGTCGGCGCTTGCGGGCGGCTGATCAAGGACGCGGACCCCGACAAGGTGACGATGGCGTGGCGGGTGGCCGACCGCGCCGGGAAGGTCTTCATCGACCACAACATGAACCGGCAAGGCGCGAACATCGCGGCGGCCTACTCGCTCCGACCGGAGGCGCGCGCCCCGGTGTCGACGCCCCTCACGTGGGACGAGGTCGCCGCGGGCGGCTTCGAGCCCCAGGACTTCCGGATCGACAACGCGTGGGAGCGGTTCGCGGAGGTCGGCGACCTGTGGGCCGGCGTGAACGCCGGCCCGGGCGCCGACCTCCGCGCCGCCCTCGACGCGCTCGGGGTCGAGGTCGAAGAGGAAGATCCACCGTCGGGTCCGCTCCCGCGGACCGCCGCTCCATCGGTGGCGGCCAAGTCGTCGGACGAGATCGCCCTCGCCTCGAAGGACCCCGCGCTGTTCGAGTACGTGCGCCGACGCGAGTTCGGTCCGGAGGGCACGAGCGAGCCGACCCCCGGCGACGAGGCCGGAGTCGGGAACTCCTTCGTGATCCACAAGCACCGCGCGACGCGCCTGCACTACGACGTGCGGCTCGAGCGCGAAGGAGGGCTGCCGTCGTGGGCGGTCCCCAAGGGCCTCCCGACCGCCAAGGGCGACAAGCGGCTCGCCGTCCAGACGGAGGTCCATCCCCTCGAATACGGATCGTTCGAAGGCACGATCCCCGAGGGCCACTACGGCGCGGGCGAGGTCCGGATCTTCGACGACGGGTGGTACGAGCCGATCGAGTGGACCGACACCAAGGTGTCGTTCCGGCTGCACGGGCGCCGATACCCCGGCCTCGAGTTCCACTTCGTGAAGACGCGCACCGACTGGCTCGCGTTCCTGGCGTCTAACCAGACCGAGCCTCTGATCGCGGCGCCGCCGCGGTTCAGCCCGATGCTCGCCGAGGCCGGCGCCGACGCATTCGACGACCCCAAGTGGTGGTTCGAGCCGAAGATGGACGGGATCCGGTGCCTCGCCGAGATGTCGACCGGTGAGACCGTGCTGCGCTCGCGCACCGGCCGCGACGTGACCCCGCAGTACCCCGAGATCCACATGATCCACGAGCTCGTCGACCAGGTGAACGCGGTGATCGACGGCGAGATCGTCGCGTTCGACGCGGACGGGCGGATCTCCTTCGAAACGCTGCAGCAGCGGATGAACCTGGCGAACCCGCGTCAGATCGAGCGGATCAAGACCCAGATCCCCGTGACGTTCGTCGCGTTCGACGTGCTCTGGCTCGACGGTCGCGACACGACCGGGCTCGGGCTGGAGGAGCGCCGCGAACTGCTGACCTACGTCGTCGAGCAGGACGACCGGCTGCAGCTCACGGCCTTCATCGAAGGCGAGGGCCGCTCACTCGTGGAGGCGGCGAGGCAGCAGGCGCTCGAGGGCGTGGTCGCGAAGAGGAAGGGATCCCCCTACGTCCCCGGGCGGCGCACGGACGCGTGGCGCAAGATCAAGCTCCGCGACACGCAGGACTGCGTGATCCTCGGGTTCACCCCGGGACAGCGAGGGCGCGGCTCCACGTTCGGCGCGGTGCTCGTGGGCGCGTACACCGACGGTTCGCTCCACTGGATCGGCCAGGCGGGCAGCGGCTTCACCGAGCAGATGCTCGAGACGCTGCTGGAGCAACTCACGCCGCTCGTGCGGCCGACCCCGGCGATCGACGATCCCGAGCTCGCCCGCGTGAAGGGAGCGGTGTTCGTCGACCCGAAGGTCGTCTGCGAGATCGAATACACCGAGATCACGAGGGGCGCGAAGAAGAAGATGCGCGCCCCGGTCTTCAAGGGCATCCGCGACGACAAGCTGCCGGAGGACTGCGTGCTCGAGCCCGCGATCGGATCGAGCCGGTAGGCTGCGGCGCGGATGTGGGGCCGGATCGTCTTCGGGACCGACGGGTCGCCCGCCGCGACGCGGGCGGGCGAGGTCGCCGCGACGGTCGCGCGCGCCACGTCCGCCAAGCTGATCGCCACGAGCGGCTACCGCTCGTCGTCCATCGGTGCGGAGGAACGGATCGGGGAGGCGCTCGAGGCCGCGGAGGCTGCGGGGGTGCGCCCCACGCGGCTCGGAGCCGAAGCGGTGTCGGGTCGCGCAGGCGACGTCCTCGTCGCGGTCGCCGAGGAACAGGATGCGGGGCTGATCGTCGTCGCGCGCGGCGAGAGCCAGCCGCTCTCGGACCTGTCGCGGTGGCTCTCACGCCATTCGCCGTGCGACCTCCTGATCGTGGCGGCCGGCGCTCGTGATCCCCATGCGCCCTACGGGCGCATCGTGATCGCGAGCGACGGCTCGGCGACCGCGGATCGCGCGGCCCGCAAGGGCTTCGACCTCGCCCGTGAGGTGCTCGCGTCGGTGACCCTCGTCTTCGTGGGGCACCCCAGGACCGGGGAGCTCGTGATGCAGGACACGATCGACGTGTACGGGCGCGGCATCGACACCGATGTTCGGCTCCTCGAGGGCGACCCGAGCCAACAGATCCTGGCGGCCGCCGACGACGTGGACGGCGAGCTGGTCGTCGTCGGCAACCGCGGCCTGCAGGGCGCCAAGGGCTTCCTGCTGGGCTCGGTGCCCGAGCGCGTGGTCGAGGGCACCCATCGCGACGTGCTCGTGTGCCGAACCGTGATGCAGATCGCGTCCGAGCTCGGCCCCGGCGAGGGCGGCGTGATCGAGCGGCGCGGCGAGAAGCTCGCCGTCTACGTGGACGAGGCCGGGACGCAGCATCTCCTGTCCGCGCGGTGCACCCACCTCGGGTGCACGGTGGGATGGAACGCCGGCGAACGGACCTTCGATTGTCCGTGCCACGGCTCGCGGTTCTCGCCGATGGGCGAGGTCGTCAACGGCCCGGCCGCGCGACCGCTCCCCCCCGCCTGAGCGGCTCCCCGCTCAGTGCGGCTGGAACACCATCAGGTAGAGGATCGCGAGCAGCCCGACACCGCCGATCGCGGTGATCACGTGGGCGGTCGGCGCGCCGAGGATCTCGCCGAGCTCCTCGTCGGAGACCCGCGGGACCCCGGACGGACGCACCTGGCATGCCTCCTTCACCCGCGCGAAGTAGGGCCGCGCGATCGCGCCCATCAACGCGGTGATCGCGACGAGGATCACGATCGAGACCCACAGCCACCACCGGGAGAAGGCGTGCACCTTGAGCCCGAGGAGCACACCGGTCACGACGATCGCCGCGAGCGAGATGTACATCGGCAGGATCGTCTCGCCGGACAGCGTCACCACGTCGAGGATCTTGGTGCGGTCGCGTTCGCGCCGGATCCGGTACAGGACCGTCATCGAGGTGCCGTGCGTGCCGAGCAGCGCCAGCACCGACGCGATGTGGAGCAGCAGCAACCACCGGTAGGACATCGCGCGAAGGATAGCGGGCCCGGGCCGCTCGTCAGAAGGGTTCGTAGCCCGCGCGGACGAGCAGCGCGCGGACCTCGCGCTCCTCGATCCCGCGATCGAGCAGCTCCTGGTAGAGCCGTATCGCTCCGAGCTGCCGACCGCACCGTGGGCAGAACTGGTAGCCCGCGTCGAACGGGGTCCCGCACCACGGGCACTGGGTGATCTCGATCGCGCGACCCGGTTGGAGCCCGGAGTCGGCAAGGGCGTCCACGTATCCCTTGCCGTAGTCCCACTGGATGTACTCGTCCTCCTGGATGTCGAACGCGGGCTCGTGCATCCGGGGCTCGCCCGTGTCCAACATGTGCTCCAGGTTGTCCTGCAGCAGCGCCCACTCGTAGAAGTGGTTCTGCCCGCATTCCTGGCACGCGATCACGACGCCCTTGAC
>JBKOZW010000183.1:0-15076 GCA_046726095.1 Actinomycetota bacterium | reverse complement strand
TCCGCCCCCGCCGAGCGTTACTCCTCCAGGGGGGTGGGGGCGGCGGTGCGGTCGCCGATCGGGGCGACCGCGCGGACGCACGGCTCCGGGACCTCGACGGGGCGGGCCGCCGCGTGGGCCGCGGCGGCCAGCCCCGCCTCCTCCCCCAGACCCATCCGCTCGAACTGGCGCGCGTACGCGGGATAGCTCGCGTACTCGCCCGCCGCCGTCCGCACCGCCTCGAGGGCGGCATGCTGGTCGTCGTGGACGCAAGCGCGGACGTAGACGGCGACGGTCACCTCGCCGGGATCCCGGCCCGCGGCCACCGCGCCCTGGCGGACCCCGACGACCGCCTCCTCGACGCGCTCGGGCGTGCACCAGTTGAGGAGGACCCCGTCGGCGACCTCGCCGGCGACGCGGACCGCCTTCGGACCGAGCGCGGCGATCCATATCGACGGCGCCCTCTCCGGCACGAGACCCAGCCGGAAGCGCTCGCCCTCGGGCGTCACGGCCTCGTCGCCGGCGAACGCCGCGCGAAGCATCGCGACGGTCGCCCGGAGGTGGTCGAGGGCGCCGCGCACGGCGGGGCCGGTCCCGATCCCCAGGATCGATCGCCCGTCCGACCGCTCCTGGACCGTCGCTGCGGCCTTGGCGAGCAACCTGCTGGAGCGAGCGGGGAGCGGCAGCACGCCGCTCGCGAGCAGCAACGATCGCGTCTCGCCGGCGAGCCCGGTCAGCGTCGCGAGGACGTCGCGCGAACCGACCTCGGGCAGGAACAGCGCCCGGTAGCCGAGCGACTCGCCGGTCCGCGCGAGCCCGGCGAGGTGACCCCACGGGTAAGGATCGCGCAACGCGAACGCGATACCGGCGACTCGACGTTCCCCCGCGGCCATGCTCGGATGGTGCCAGAAACCGCCGAGGAACCCGCCAAGGAGCCAGATGGATCCCGTGACCTTCTCGACCGAGGACGGCATCCGGCTCGAGGGCGAGCTTCGGATGCCCGACGGTTTGCCGCGTGGCGCCGCCGTGGTCTGCCATCCTCACCCGCGACACGGCGGGTCCAAGGATCACCCGTTGCTCTGGGCGATCCGCAACGAGCTGGCGGCCGCGCGCGGCCTCGCCGTCCTCGGGTTCAACTTCCGGGGCGTGATGGGCTCGGCGGGGACCTACGGCGGAGGCCGCGACGAGCTGCGGGACGCGCGGGCGGCCGTGACGCGGGTGCGGGAGGCGACCGGCGTCGACGCGCCTCCCACGGTCGTCGTCGGGTGGTCCTTCGGCGCGAGCGTCGCGCTGCGCGAGGCCCTCGACGATCCGCGGGTCGGCGCCCTCGCCCTGGTCGGGGTTCCGCTGCGGCCCGAGGACGTGGAGATGCCGCCGCTCCCCGACCGGACCGACCTGCGGCTGTTCGGGCGGCCGGCGCTCCTGCTCGCAGGTGAGCACGACCGGTACGCCCCGCCCGACGAGCTACGCGCGTACGCGGAGCTGTTCCCCCACGCGGAGGCCGTGGTGCTCGAGGGGACCGACCACTACTTCTGGCGGCGCGAGAAGGAGGCGGCGGCGGTCGTGGGCACGTTCGCCGAGCGAGCGCTCGGCGCCGGCTGAGGTTCAGTCGCCGGTGAACGCCCCGGCGTCGCGGGTCGTGTGGCCGTTCGTGCGCGGATCCATCCGCGGCTCGCGCCGCGGGCGACCGATCCACACGAAGGGGAACACGAACACGACGACGCCGAAAAGCCCGGGCCACACGTACAGGCCGAGCAGGATCGAGATCGCGCAGACGGCGACCCACACCCAGGGACTGCCCCACCACGGCCGGTCATCGCCGCGGGTGCCGGCGCGGGGCGCACGCGACACCGCCGCGTGCATCGGCGGAGGCAGCGCGCGGCGTGCCGCCGCGCGCTGCCGGAACACCACGGCGAACCCCACGCCGAGCGCGACGATCGTGATGAACGGCAGTACCGCGTAGACCCAACGGTCGTCCACGGCGCCAGGCTATGCCCCTACAGCGGCACGTGCGACAGGACCATGATCCGAGGTTCGGTCATCTCTTCCATCGCGAACCGCAGGCCCTCCCGCCCGAACCCCGAGTCTTTCGAGCCGCCGTAGGGCATCTGATCGGCACGGAAGGCGGAGACGTCGTTGACGATCACGCCACCGACCTCGATCGTCCGGTGCGCGTCGAACGCGCGGTTGATGTCGTTCGTGAACACGCCCGCCTGCAGCCCGAAACGCGAGTCGTTCACGAGCTTCAGCGCGTCCTCGAAGGTCTCGTACGGGCTGATCGTCACGACCGGCCCGAAGATCTCCTCGCGGCACACCTTCATCTCGGGCGCCACGTCCGACAACAGCGTGGGCTGGAAGAACGGTCCGTCGCCCTCGCCACCGGTGAGGACCTCGGCGCCCTGGGACACGGCTTCCTGCACCCAGTCGCCGATCCGACCGACCTCCGAGCGCTGGATCACCGGCCCAACGTCGACGGTCGGATCCATCGGGTCCCCGACCTTCAGCTGCTGGACCTGCTTGGTGAGCAGCTCGGCGAACCGGTCGTAGACGTCGCTCGCGACGTACACGCGCTGGACGCTGATGCAGCTCTGGCCCGCCTGGTAGTAGCCGCCGAACGCGATCCGCTGCGCCGCGAAGTCCAGGTCCGCGTCGGAATGGACGATCACGCCGGCGTTCCCGCCGAGCTCGAGCGTCACGCGCTTCTTCGGGTCGAGGCCCTTGAGGTACCAGCCGATCTCCGAGGACCCGGTGAAACTGATCTTCCGGAACCGATCGTCACGGGCCATCCCGTCGGCCACCTTGGAGCTGACCGGGAGGACCTGGTACATGCCCTTGGGGAGGTCGGTCTCATGGAAGAACTCCGCGAGCCGGAGCGAACCTATCGGCGTGGCCGAGGCCGGCTTCACGGTGATCGGCGCGCCGACGCCGAGCGCCGGTGCGACCTTGTGCGCGACCAGGTTGAGCGGGAAGTTGAACGGCGTGATCCCGAGCACCGGTCCGAGCGGGAACCGCCGCAGCACCCCGACGCGCGACCCGAGCGACTGCTCCGTGTCCAGACGCATCAGCTCGTCGTCGCCGTGACGGATCACCTCGGACGCCCATCGGAACGTGGAGATCGCGCGGGTCGCCTCGATCTTGGCCCACTTGATCGGCTTGCCCCCCTCGCGCGCGATCAGCGACGCGTTCTCGTCAACCGTCTCCGCGAGCCGCTTCGAGATGTGATCGAGCGCTTCCGAGCGCGCCCAGATCGGGAGGCGCTTGGACTCCTCGAACGTGGCGGCCGCGGTCGTTACCGCCTCCTCGACGTCTGCTTCGGTCGGGACACCGACCTCCTCAACGACGCTGTCGTCGAACGGGTTCCTGACCTCGAACGTGTCGTCGCCGGTACGCCACTCACCGTTCACGAGATAGGGACGTACGGTCATCGCTCCGGTTCACCACCTCTCGCGGAGACGGGGCGCCCACCTGGGACGCCCCGCCCTCCGCCTCGTTCCGCGTGGTTGCTCTAGTCGAGCGACCACATGACGTGCTTGATCTGCGTGTAGTCCTCCAGCGAGTACATGGACATGTCCTTGCCGTACCCACTCTGCTTGTAGCCGCCGTGCGGCATCTCGGGTGTGATCATGAAATGCGTGTTGACCCACACGGCACCGAACTGCAGCCGGCGAGCAACGCGCGCGGCGCGTGCGGCGTCGCGGGTCCACACGGATGAAGCGAGGCCGTAGACGACGTCGTTGGCCCACGTCACCGCTTGATCCTCGTCGTTGAACCGCTGCACCGTCACCACCGGGCCGAAGACCTCCTGCTGCACGATCTCGGCCTTCTGGTCCTCCACGGTCACGACCGTAGGCTTGTAGTACGCGCCCGCGCCGTCCATCGACTCGCCACCGGTCAGCACCTTCGCGCCGGCTTCCTGTGCACGATCGACGAACCCCGCCACGCTGTCGCGTTGCTTCCCGGACACCAGCGGTCCCATCTCGACCGACTCGTCCGTGATGTCGCCTACGACGATCGATTCGACGGCGGGAACGAGCTCGGAGACGAGTTCGTCGAAGATCCGTGGCCCAGCGACGACGCGGCACGACGCCGTGCAGTCCTGGCCGGTGTTCGTATACCCGGCGAACTTAAGCGTCTCGACCAGCTTCTCGACGTCGGCATCGTCGAAAACCACCACTGGAGCCTTTCCGCCCAGCTCGAGGTGCACGCGCTTCACGGTTTCAGCGGCTGTCGCCTGGATGAGCTTGCCGGTGGACGTGTCGCCCGTGACCGACACGAGGCGCACGTCGGGGTTGCGCACCAGTTGGTCGCCAACCTCGGATCCGTGCCCGGTCACCACGTTGATCACGCCAGGCGGGAAGATGTCGGCCGCGAGTTCGGCCAGCCGAAGAGCCGTGCGCGGGGTGAGCTCGGCCGGCTTGATGACCGACGTGTTCCCCGCCGCGAGCGCGGGACCGATCTTCCATGCCGCCATCATCAAGGGGTAGTTCCAAGGGCAAATCCCGGCCGTGACGCCAAGCGGCTCTCGGCGGATCATGCTCGTGAACCCCTTCTCGTACTCACCGGCGGACTTGCCCTCCTGAACGCGGGCCGCTCCGGCGAAGAACCGGATGTTGTCGGTGATGAATGGGATATCCGCAGCCGATACCGAGATCGGTTTGCCGACGTCTTCTGCCTCCAGCAGAGCAAGGTTGTCGGCGTCAGCGTCCAGCGCGTCCGCCAGCTTCAACATCATCGCCGCTCGTTCCTTCGGAGGCGTGTCGACCCACACCTCCTCGTAGGCCTTCTTGGCAGCGGCAACAGCCCGATCGGCGTCCTCGCGCGTGCCGACCTGGATCGTTGCCACCGACTCGCCGGTCGCGGGGTTGATATCAGGCTCAGTCTCCCCTGTCGACGAGTCTGCCCAGCCGCCGCCGATCATCATGTGCCAGGTCTGGCTGTCCGCCATTACCCCTCCTCTGCGTCTCCTGAAGGTCTGCGTCATCGCGGACCCTCCGCCAGTATCCCGCGTCCGGGCCGATCGACACCACCCGCCGGAACGGCCCTACGCCGAAGCGTCCCTGGACGGCCCGGACAACGGCGGCGGTTGACCGTCGGCGCGACCGAGCGGACGATGGTGGTCTCGCTCGGGAGGTGATCCGATGCATCGCTATCTGGTCGTTGCGAACCGGACGCTGGCGGGAACGCACCTCCGGGACGCGCTCATCGAGTTGACGAAGCACGGCCCGTGCGCGTTCCACGTGGTCGTGCCCGCCGAGCACCCCAGGGATCACGCATGGACGGAGTCCGAGTCCCATGCCCTGGCCGCCGCGCGACTGGAGGAGGCCCTGCGGCGATTCTCGACCCTGGACGCCGAGGTGGACGGGGAGGTTGGCGACGCCGACCCGGCGATGGCCGTCGAGGACGTGCTCGAGCGCGGGGAGGCGTTCGATGGGATCGTGGTGTCGACACTGCCCCCCGGCCCGTCTCGGTGGTTGAAGGTCGACCTGCCGCACCGGCTCGAAGGGCAGACGGGGCTCCCGGTGATCCACGTGATCGGCCACGCCGAGACGGTCACGGCCCGCTGAGCCCCCCGTTCACGGGTCGCGATCGGTCGCGAGGAGGTCCCGGGCCCGGAGCGCGAGCCAGAACTCCATGCGGTCGAACGAGCTCGTCAGGTCACGCCCCGTCAGCTCCTCGACCTTGCGCATGCGGTACCGCAGCGTGTGGCGGTGCACGAACAGCTGCGCCGCCGCCGCCTCCCAGCGGGCGTTGTGCTGCAGGAACGCCTGGAGCGACCCGATCAGCTCGCCGTCGTGCGCACGATCGTAGGCGTCCAGCGGCGCGAGCATCGCGTCGGCGAACGCGCGGAGGGCGTCGGGATCGGCCATGCTGAGCAGGAGCCGGTAAGTCCCCAGATCCCCGAAGCCCGCGTGCGACCAGCCTTCGAGCCGGCACACCTGGAGCGCGTACCGCGCCTCCCGGAGGGACCTTCCGACCTCGGTCGAGGCAACGGGTGACCCGGCACCCGCCCGCAGCTCCGCGTCCACGCGTGTGCCGAGCACCTTCGCGAACTCGCCCAGGTCCTCGCCGTCCGCGGGCAGGAGCACGGAGACCCCGCCCGCGTGTGCGGACACCAGGTACCCGCCCTCGGTGCGGGAGAGGTGATCGGTCGCCGCGAGCGCGAGCTCCTGCGGATCGACGGCGCCCGCGCCGACGGCTTCGAGCGCGACGACGACGAAGGTCGCTTCGCGCTCGAAGCCGAACCGGGCGAGGCCGCGGGCGGCATCGGCTGCGCCGATGCCGCCCGCCAGCTCGTCGAAGAAGTCCCCCTGGAGCTTCCGCTGGGCCTCGGCCACCGCCCGCGACTTCGCGAGCTCGATCGCGAACAGGCTGAGCGCGTGCCCGGCGACGATCCGGTCGAGCTGTGTCAGTTGCTCGGGCTTGCCGATCGCGAGGAACGCCTCGATCCGGCCGGCCGCGCCCACCGGCTGCAGCCACACGTGGTGCCCGCGATCCACGAGCGAGATCGAGAAGGTGGGGCCGTCGGGCCGTGAGCTGCGCAGCTCGTCCCAGATCCGCTCCTGCCGGAGCGCCGCGGCGCGGCCGGTCGACGCGAGCGGCATCCCGTGGAGGTCCAGAAGGATCGCCCAGCCCTTGATGACCTCGCCCAGGGACGTGACGACGCCGTCGATGCCCTTCCCGTCGAGGACCGCGCGCGTCAGCACGTGCTCGGCGTCGACGGCGCGCTGCAGCGTGTCGTACTGCTCGGCGAGCAACCGCGTGAACACCGCCTCGGTGATCGCGATGAACGGGACCGGGTACGGCACCTCGAACAGCGGGAAGTCGTGCTTGGTCGCTTCGGCGACGAGCGCCTTCGGCGTCGTGTCGAAGCCGAAGCCCAGCCCGAAACCGAGCCCGCCGACGCCGGCGTCCACGAGCCGGCGCACGTAGGCCCGATGCTTCGCGGCGGTGTCACCGATGCCCATCCCCGTCGTCAGGATGAGCTCGCCCCCCTTCAACCACGGCGTCGGGTCCTCGAGCTCGCTCGCGTGGACCCAGCGGATCGCCCTCTCCGAACGGGCTTCGCTGGTGAGGAGCCGCAGCGGCATCCCCGGGATGGCCACGATGTCACGCACCGTGAGGCTCACGCCCGTATGGTACGGAACGGCGAAACGGGGCGCCGTCGAGGGGGTCTGCGGATGGCCGCGTACGCCAACCCGTACAAACGAAGGGACCGTTCCGGGCCAGCGCATGGCCTGACCGAAGGGCGAGATGAGCGCACACTGGTCGCCATGGACATCCCGCAGGAACGGAAGCTGATCACCGAGGTCCCGGGGCCCAAGAGCCGCGCCCTGTTCGAGCGTCGCGCCGCCGCGATCCCCCCGGGCGTCGCGAACATCCATCCGGTCGTCACCGCCCGTGCGTCCGGAGCGATCGTGGAGGACGTCGACGGGAACCGTCTGATCGACCTCGCCACCGGGATCTCGGTGCTGAACGTGGGCCACACCGCGCCGGAGGTGGTGCGCGCCGCGCAGGAGCAGCTCGAGCTCGACACGCACACGTGCTTCCACGTGACGGCGAACGAGCCCTACATCGAGCTCGCGGAGCGGCTGAACGCGCTCGTGCCGATCGACGGACCGGTCAAGACGATGTTCGCCAACTCCGGGGTCGAGGCGGTCGAGAACGCGGTGAAGATCGCCCGCAAGGCGACCGGCCGGTCGGCGGTGGTCGCGTTCGACCACGCGTTCCACGGGCGGACGCTTCTCGGGATGAGCCTCACCGCGAAGGTGATGCCCTACAAGCAGGGCATGGGCCCGTTCGCACCGGAGGTCTACCGGCTCCCGTTCGCGTACCCCTACCGTTGGCCGAGCGGTCCGGATCATTGCGGCGAAGAAGCGCTCGCCTATGCGCTCGACGAGATGCACAAGCACATCGGTGAGGAGAACATCGCCTGCATCGTGCTCGAGCCGATCCAGGGCGAGGGTGGCTTCGTGGTGCCGGCGCCCGGGTTCGTGAAGGGGCTCGCCGAGTTCTGCGCGGCGCACGGGATCGTCTTCGTGTCCGATGAGATCCAGAGTGGGATGGGCCGCGCCGGCCGCTGGTTCGCGGTCGAGGACGACGGCGTCCGGCCGGACATCATCACGAGCGCGAAGTCGCTCGGCGGCGGTCTACCGATCAGCGCCGTCACGGGCCGCGCCGACCTGATGGACGCGGTCCACGTGGGCGGGCTCGGCGGCACCTACGGCGGCAACCCGGTCGCGGCGGCGGCCGCGCTCGCGGTGCTCGATCTGATCGAGCGCGACGGCCTGCTCGACCGAGCGAAGGTCGTGGGGGACACGATCACGCGCCGGCTCGAGGTGCTGCGCGATCGGCACGAGCAGGTCGGCGACGTGCGCGGCCGTGGCGCGATGTGCGCGATGGAGCTCGTGAGCGACGCGTCGACGAAGGAGCCTCTCGGCGCCGACGTCATGGCGGCGATCGCACGGGGCGCGCTCGAGCGAGGCGTGATCGTGCTCACGGCGGGGACGTACGGCAACGTCGTGCGGCTGCTGCCGCCGCTCACGATCGACGAGACGCTGCTCGCCGACGGCCTCGACACGCTGGACGAGGCGGTCGCCGAAGCCCTCCCCTGACCGCTGCTAGCGTCG
This sequence comes from Actinomycetota bacterium, assembly GCA_046726095.1. Lineage (GTDB taxonomy): Bacteria > Actinomycetota > UBA4738 > UBA4738 > HRBIN12 > AC-51. The sequence goes on along the minus strand of JBKOZW010000183.1, from coordinate 6,470 downwards.
GAGGATGCCGGGACGCCTCCGCCGGATCGCGATCGACGTCACGCCGCTCCGGGTCTCGCGCGACTTCCGTCTCCTCTGGACGGGCTCGTTCATCTCCGCCCTCGGGTCGCAGTTCGTGCGGGTCGGCCTGTACGTCCAGGTCTACGCGCTGACCGGATCGGCGGCCCAGGTCGGCCTCTTGGGCGTGTCCGCGTTGGCCGGCAACGTGATCGGAACGTTCGTCGGCGGCTCGTTCATCGACGCCCACGATCGACGACGGGTCCTCATCTGGACGCAGGTGGGACACATGGCGGTGTCCGTATGGCTCGTCGCGGGCGCCGTCAGCGGCCACCCACCGCTCCTCCTGCTGCACGCGGCGAACCTGCTCACGTGGGGGCTGGGCGCGATCGACGGCTCGGCGCGTCAGGCGGCGACGCCACGACTGGTCGGGAACGAACTGATGCCCTCGGCGGTGGCCCTCAACCAGGTCCTGTGGCAGATCACGGCGATCGTCGGACCAGCGCTCGCAGGCGTGTTGATCGCGCGGACGAGCCCGACGGCCGCCTACGCGGTCGACCTCGTCAGCTACGTCGGGCTCCTGGTCGCCGCGATCGCGATGCAGCCGCTCGAGCCGCTCCCGAGCCCGGGGGGTGAGCGACCCGTCGGGGTTCGGGCGGTCCGAGAGGGCGTCCGCTACGTGGCGCACCACCGTCTGATCCAGTCGACGTTCGTGATCGACCTGATCGCGATGATCTTCGGGATGCCGGCCGCGCTGTTCCCGGTCCTCGCCGTGGAGCAGTTCCATCGAGGGCCCGAGGTGGTCGGCCTGCTCTTCGCTGCACCCGCGGTGGGCGCACTCGCGCAGCTGCTGGTCGCCGGCTCGGTCACGAGGATCCGCCGGCAGGGCGAGGCGGTGATCTGGGCCGTGGCAGGATGGGGCGCGGCGATCGCCGCGTTCGGGCTCGTCGGCGATCACCTCGGCTGGGCGATGCTGTTCCTCGCGATCGCCGGCGCGGCCGACGTGGTGAGCGCGATCTTCCGCTCGACGATCCTGCAGGTAAGCGTGCCCGATGCGCTCCGCGGTCGGCTGGGCGGCATCTTCCTGTTGGTCGTCTCGGGCGGGCCGCGGTTGGGCGATCTCGAGGCCGGGCTGGTCGCGGCGGCGGTCTCGCCCGCGTTCAGCGTGGTGTCCGGCGGGCTCGCGTGCATCGTCGGTGCCTTCGCATGCGCGGCGGGCTATCCGGAGCTCCGGCGGTACGAAGCGCCCGAACCGGAGACGTCACCTCGGCCGGCGACGTGAGCCCAGGATCGGGTTCACCGGTGGGGTCGGTGCTCTCACCCTTTCGTCTCGATGTGGCCGCCGAAGCGCTGCCGCATCGCCGACAGCAGCCGGTTCGCCATGTCCGCCTGGCCGCGGGATGAGAACCGAGCGAACAGCGCCGCCGTGAGGACGTCGGCCGGCACGCCTTCCTCGATCGCCGCGATCGCGGTCCACCGCCCCTCTCCCGAGTCGGCCACACGTCCCGCGAACCCCTCGAGCGAGGGCGAGTCGTGCAGGGCCTCCGCCGTGAGGTCCAGGAGCCACGACGACACGACACTGCCACGGCGCCAGAGCTCCGCGATCGCCGCGAGGTCCAGGTCGTAGCGATACATCTCCGGATCGCCGAGCGGCGCGGTCTCGGCGTCGTGGACGCGCTCCTGCGAGCCGACGTTCGCGTGGTGCAGGATGTTGAAGCCCTCGGCGAACGCGGCCATCAGCGCGTACTCGATCCCGTTGTGGATCATCTTCACGAGGTGTCCGGCGCCGACGGGCCCGACCCGCAGGTAGCCGTGCTCCTGCGGGGTGGGCTCGCCGGCGGCGCCGGGCGTCCGCGACGCAGCCCCGACGCCCGGCGCCAGCGATGCGAAGATCGGCTCGAGCCGTGCCCACACGGCGTCGTCGTCGCACCCGACCATGAGGCAGAACCCTCGCTCGAGGCCGAACACCCCTCCCGACGTGCCGCAGTCCACGTAGCCGATCCCGCGGCGGGCGAGCTCGGCCGCGCGCCGGAGGTCGTCGCGGTAGTAGGTGTTCCCGCCATCGATCAGGGCGTCGCCCGGCTCGAGCACCTCGGCGAGCGAGCCGACCGCGTTCGCGGTCGGCTCGCCCGCCGGCACCATCACCCACACGTTCCGCGGCGGCGTCAGCGCCGCCGCGAACGCTTCGATCGTGTCGGCGCCGGTCGCGCCCTCGCCCGCGAGGGTCGCCACCGCGTCGGCCGACACGTCGTACACGGCGCAGGGGTGTCCGTCCCGCATCAGGCGGCGGACGATGTTCGAGCCCATCCGCCCGAGACCCACCATCCCGAGCTGCGTGGGTGTGTGGGTCGTCATGCGAGGTTCCTTCCTCGACTCGGGCGGGGCCATCGGTCTGCGCCGACCGTATCCTCGGGAGGAGCCGGTGTCACGATGCGACACCCGACGGAGGGATGGCGCAAAGGATGAAGCAGATGGAGCACTCCGACGTCTTGGTGATCTTTGGGATCACCGGCAACCTCGCACGCAAGAAAACCTTCCCCGCCCTGTACCAGCTCGAACGCCGGCGGTTGCTGAACGTGCCGATCATCGGCTCGGGGCGGTCCGCATGGAGCGACGAGGACCTGCGCGCCGAGGCGCGGAAGGCCATCGAGGCGACCGGGCCGACCGACCCCGAGGTGATGGACCGGTTCCTCGAGCGCTTGCGTTTCGTCGGCGGCGACCTGGACGAACCGTCGACGTACGAGCGGCTCCGCGGGGCGCTCGGCGGGGCACGATGCCCGCTCTTCTACCTGGAGATCCCACCCTCGCTGTTCGGATCGGTCGTCCGTCGGCTCGCGGGCGCGGGGCTCACGCGGGGATCGCGCGTCGTGATCGAGAAGCCGTTCGGCCATGACCTGGAGTCGGCGCGCGAGCTGAACCGCCTGCTCCTGTCCGTGCTCGACGAGGATCAGATCTACCGGATGGACCACTTCCTGGGCAAGGAGCCGGTTCAGGACATCGTCTACCTTCGGTTCGCGAACGAGATCTTCGAGCCCCTGTGGAACCGCGACCACGTCGAGTCGGTGCAGATCACGATGGCAGAGGACTTCGGCGTCGAGGACCGCGGCCGGTTCTACGACCAGGTCGGGTGCCTCCGCGACGTGGTGCAGAACCACCTCCTGCAGGTGCTCGCGCTCATCGCGATGGAGCCGCTGTCGGGTGGCCCGGAGGCGATCACCGACCGCCGTCTCGATGTCCTGCGCGCCATGCCTGCCGCCGACCCAGCGCACTACGTGCGCGGTCAGTACGAGGGGTACCGATCCATCGACGGCGTGGAGCCCGATTCGGCGACGGAGACGTTCGTAGCGCTCAGATTGGCGGTCGAGAACTGGCGCTGGTCCGGCGTGCCGTTCTTCGTGCGGGCGGGTAAGGCGCTCGCCATGACGGCCACGGAGGTGGACGTTCGGTTCCGCAAGCCGCCGTCGATCATGCTCGAGGACGGCGTGCGCGCGCTCCGACACCATAACCACATCAAGTTGCGGATCAGCGAGGATGCGGGCGCCAGCATCGGACTGCTCCTGAAGAAGGCGGGCGAAGCCGCGACGCAATCGGTACACCTGGACATGTCCTTCGAGGAGCAGCTGGGCGTGGCCCCGGGCCCGTACGAGCGGCTCCTGCACGACGCGCTCGTTGGCGACGGGATGCTCTTCCCTCGCCAGGACGTGATCGAGGAGACGTGGAGGATCGTCCAGCCGTTGCTCGACGATCCCCCGCCGGTCGAGCCCTACCCGCCGGGTTCGTGGGGACCGGACGGCTGCGACGACCTCGTCGTGGCGCACGGCGGCTGGGTCGTACTCCGCTCCGTGCCGGCCTGATGGCCTCAGCGGTCGCGGTCCCAGTCGGCGAGACGGCGGCGGAGCCAGAGGTTGAACGCGAGCAACCCGGCGACCAGCGCTACCAGCACGACGACCCCGAACGCGCGGGGGAGATCGACCGGGAGAACCGCGGCGAGACCGCGCAGCGCGACGACGGCGACGACGTACTCCGCGAGCACGAACGTGAACCATCCGAACGGGCGGTCGAGCCAGGCGCGCAACGCCCTCATGCGGCGGCGTCCGTTCGCTTCCACCGGTACCAGGCCGCCCCCGGCGGCTCCGTCCCCGCGATCCGGCCGAGCGGCCGGAACCACGGCGCGAAGCGCGTGGCCATCTCGGCCGGCGTGACGCCGAGGGGTATCAGGCTCCGACGGCGCGCGAACGCGAACACGAACAACGTCGATCCGGGTCGCGTCAGCGACCCGACGCCCGTGACGTAGGCGTCACGCCGCCCCCGTTCGAGGGAATGGAAGCACCCGATGTCCAGCGCGAGATCGAACGGCGGGTCGAGCCCGAGCGCGCCGAGGTCGGTCACATCGCCCAGGAGCACGCGCGCGTTCGCTTCATCCGCCAGCTGCGTCCGAGCGCGCTCGATCGCGATCGGCTCGGCGTCCACCCCGGTCGCGTCCCATCCGTGCGCCGCGAGGTAGGCGACATTCGTCCCCGTCCCGCAACCCAGATCCAGGGCGCGCCCCGGAGCGAGCGCGTCGGCCCCCTCGATCAGGTCGACCACCTCCGGCGGGGTCACGCCCGTGTCCCACGGGGTGCGCCCGGTCCGATACATCCAGCGGTAGGTGAGCCGCGACCACATCAGCGCAGCGACGCGCACCGGACGCAGAGGACCGACCACGGGCGGGCGTCGAGGCGCTCCTCGGGGATCCGCAGGCCGCATCGATCGCAGAGCCCGTACGTGCCGTCCTCGAGCTTCTCGAGCGCCCGGGCCACGTCGGCACGCATCGCGGCGAGCTGCTCGGCGGTGCCGACCTTCGTCAGCCGGTCGATCGCTTCGGTCGTCCCCTCCCCGATCCGCTTCCCGAACGACACCGCCGCTGCCGGATCGCGGGGGACGGCCGTGAGGTCGGCGAGCTCCTCGTCAAGGGCGACGATGCGCTCCTCGAGCTCCCGACGGATCGCGGCCGTGTCGATCACGGCCCGACCACCGTCAGCTCGTTGTGCTCCCCCACGTCGACGGTCCCGTCGATCCCGGCCTCGACGCCGATCACGATCTCGCCGAGATCGACGAGCTGGTCGGCCGGATCGGCCTCGGCCGCGAACACGGCCCAAACACCGCCGTCATGCCGCACGACCCGAAGGTTCGCCTCGGGGTCGATGCGACGCGCGGCGATCAAGGAGGTACGGAGCGCCTCGCGGGCGTGCTCGGTCAGCGTGACCACGCCTCGATGCTACGAGCCGGGCCGATCGATCAGCGCATCCGCGGGCCGAACAGGATCCAGTCGTCGAGCGTGTCGAGCCGCGGGCGATCGTCGGGGTTACCCTCGGGTCCGCGGCCGAGCTCCGCTTCCAAGCTGCTCGCCGCGCGCGTGAGCGCGCGGCGAACGCCCGCCGCGAGCTTCAGGCCGTTCACGAGCGCCTCCTCCAGCGGCGGCGGCGCGCCGCCGGAAGCCTGGGATGACCGACCCGCTCCTCGATCTCACGCATCCGGAGCCGAACGAGGTCTTCGCCGAGGTTGGGTCTCATGGGTACCTCCTCCCCAACACGTAACCGGCTCCCTTATGTCACCGGTTACCCAGACGATACTGGTGTTGGAGTAACCGGTCAAGTGGAAATCTCTGGTGTCTTCGGGTATCCTGCGGATCTATGGACGACGTTCCGCGCCAGCCACACACCGACGCCGACTCCACGCCGCGCGCGCCGGGCGAGCTCGAGCTCGTGCGGGCGTTCCTCTCCGTGCACGATCATGTGTACGGGACGCGCGATTCCCTTCCACCCAGCACGAGCACGATCGCGTGGTGGCTCCGGGAGCGAGGGTTGATCGTGGAAGAGCGTCCCGATGAGGCCGATCTCCGTTGGGCCGCCGACGTCCTCGAAGCCCTCCGGTCGCGGGTGCGCGAGAACATGGGCGCCGCCGGGGACCCTGAAGCGATCCGCACGCTCGATGACGCCGCGCGCGCGAGCGGCCTGTCGGTCCACTTCGGGAGCGAGGGTCTCGCCCCCACGGTGGGGGGCGTGCGCGGCGCGATCGGTCGGATCCTCGCGGTCGCGTTCGTCTCGGAGCTCGACGGGACATGGTCGCGCTTCAAGATGTGCTCGAGCCGGGACTGCCGCTCGGTGTTCTGGGATCGCTCGAAGAACCGCTCCGGCCGCTGGTGCACGATGAAGGACTGCGGCAACCGCGCCAAGGTGCGCGCATATCGCGAGCGGGAACGCAGCGCCTCGTGAGCGCGGACCGGATCGAGCTGCGGTTGCGGGGCCCCAGCGGGGAGCCCGTCGACCTGTGGCGGACGCTCGTCTCGCACGGGTTCGCCGATCTCGCCCCGATGTCGCTCGATGAGGAGGCGCGCATGCTCGATCTGACCCTCCGCGTGCCGCGCGGCCGGCCGCGCCGGATCCGCATCCGCGCCGGTGGTCGGAACCACGCGAGGATCGAGCCCCTGGGGG
>JBKOZW010000182.1:0-8037 GCA_046726095.1 Actinomycetota bacterium | reverse complement strand
CCCGGGCCGTCCGCGATCCGCGCGGGCTCTCCCGAGCCCTCGATGAGGTTCGCGCCTACTTCGCCCACGAGCTCCGGCGGTTCCGAACGCCGCTCGATCTCTCGTCGGTGCGGACACCCTTCTTCCGGGCGGTCTACGAAGCGGCGGTCGCGATCCCGTACGGCGAGATGCGAACGTACGGCGACGTGGCGGGGGCGGCCGGCCGCCCGCGCGCCGCGCGGGCTGCCGGCCACGCCCTGCGCGTCTGCCCGATCGAGCTGTGGATCCCGTGCCACCGGGTGGTCCCCGCAGGTCCCGGCCTCCGGACCTACGGAGGACACCCGGATCGCCGCGAGTTCCTCTTGCGGCTCGAGGGCGCGATCTGAGCCTTCGGGCGCGAACGGTCGCCGTGCGAGAACATGGGGTCATGGCTCGGCTCACCGCAGCTGTCGTGGCCTGCGCCCTGATGCTCGCGGCATGCGGCTCGGGCAGCGACACGTCCTCGGCCCAGACCGGCACCTCGTACTCGGCCGAGGTGGCGACCACGGACCTCTACGTCGACGCGCCGCAGCGGGTCCAGATCGGCGTCGTCCACTCGGGCGATCAGGGGATCCAGCTCCTCACCTCGGGATCGATCTCGGTCACGATCTCCCCGTACCAGGGTGGCTCGGGGACACCGGTCAGCGGGCAGGCTCGATACGTGGGAGCGCCGGGCACGGAGGCCGACACCGGGTCGGCCCACCTGAGCGACCCGAGCACCGCGCGCGGCGTGTACGAGCTCGACGGCTCCTTCGACGCGGTGGGGGTCTGGCAGGCCGACGTCACCTTCGACGTGGACGGCCAACCGGTCGCGCTCTCGACGCAGTTCCCGGTGGCGGCGCAACCGGCGCTCCCCGCTCCTGGGCAGAAGGCCCTCCACACGAAGAACCTCACGATGAGCTCCAACGTCGACCGAGTGGCGATCGACTCACGTGCGCAGGACGGGACCCCCGTTCCCGATCCCGAGCTGCACCGGGACACGATCGCCGGCGCGATCGCCGCGCACCGCGCCGCCCTCGTCCTGTTCGCCACCCCCGTCTACTGCCAGAGCCAGTTCTGCGGCCCGTCGGCCGACGCGCTCGCGCAGATCGCGAAGTCGGGACCCGAGGATGCCGACTACATCCACGTGGAGATCTACGAGAACTACGCGAAACACCGGATCAACCACGCGGCGGCCGACTGGCTCCTCCGGAACAACGACCTGACCGAACCGTGGCTCTTCCTGATCGCGCCCGACGGCACGATCAAGGATCGATGGGGGCCGTTGTTCGACCCGGATCAGGTGATGTCCGAGCTCCGGCAGGTCGCCGGCTGAGCCCGTGCCCGGCGATCCACCGACCGACACGCACGACCACGAGCACTTGGGGCCAGCAGACGCGGCGGTGGTCGCAACCCGCGCCGGCACCCGCGCGACGTGGATCTCGCTGGCGGCCCTCGTCGTCACGGCGGGCATCCAGTTCGTCGTCGCCGTGCTGTCGGGCTCGGTCGCGCTGCTCGCGGACACGATCCACAACGTGACGGATGCCCTGACCGCGATCCCGCTCCTGATCGCGTTCCGGTTGGCCCGGAGACCTCCGAACCGGCGATACCCCTACGGCTACCACCGCGCCGAGGACGTCGCCGGCCTCGTGATCGTCGCGTTCATCCTGGCCTCCGCCGTGGTCGCGGGCATCCAGGCGATCGAACGGCTGATCCACCCGCAGGACGTGCGATCGCCCGGATGGGTCCTCGCGGCCGGCATCGTCGGCTTCATCGGCAACGAAGCCGTCGCGGCCTACCGGGTCAGGGTCGGACGACGGATCGGGTCCGCGGCGCTCGTCGCCGACGGTCTGCATGCGCGCACGGACGGGCTGGCGTCGCTGGGGGTCGTCGTCGCGACGATCGGCGTCGTCCTCGGGTTCGAGCGCGCCGACGCGCTCGTCGGGCTCGCGATCACGATCGCGATCCTCCTCACGCTCTGGCGCGCCGCTCGCACGGTCCTGCATCGCGCTCTCGACGGGACCGACGAGACCACCCTTGCGCTGATCGAGGCCGTAGCGGGCGCCGTCCCCGGCGTCGAGCACGTCACCGAGGCCAAGGCCCGGTGGAGCGGCCACCGGTTGCTCGCCGAGCTGAACGTGGCGGTGGACCCCACCCTGACGGTCGATCGGGGCCACGCGATCGCGGACGACGTCCACGGGTCGCTCCTGCACGAGGTTCCCCGGCTCGCCGAGGTCATGGTCCACGTCGACCCGCACGGCCACGAGCCGCACGGCCCGCAGACGCCGAGCCGGGCGTAACCGTCCGCCGCCCGTACGATTCCGCCGTGGAGCCGACCCCGATCCCGCCACCGCCGCCGGTCATCGAGCATTGCTACCGGCATCCCGACGTCGAGACGGGGGTGCACTGCACGCGGTGTGGCCGCCCGATCTGCACGGACTGTATGCACCCGGCGGCCGTCGGCTATCGATGCCCGGAATGCGTGAAGGAGGCGAAGCAGGAGTTCATCCGTCCGGCCCAGCGGGTCGGCACGGTCGGCCGCGGATGGACGCTCACGAACCTCCTGCTGCTCGTGATCGCGGCCTTCTACCTGCTGGAGGTCTCCGCAGGGGGTGCGGGTGATGTGGTCGCCGGACCCAGCACCCCGACGCTCGTGCGGCTCGGCGCGAGCGTGGGTCTCTTCCAGTCGCGCGGGGAGATCGTCGGCATCGCGACGGGCGAATGGTGGCGCCTGTTCACCGCCATGTTCCTGCATGCGGGGCTGATCCACCTCGCCTTCAACTGCTACGCCCTCTACATCGTCGGCAACGTCGTGGAGCAGGAGCTGGGCAGGTGGCGGTTCGTCGCGCTGTACTTCGTCACGGGACTCTGCGCGTCCGTCGCCGGCTACGCGCTCGCCGAGCCGATCGTCCCGGCGGTGGGGGCCTCGGGGGCGATCTTCGGCCTGTTCGGGGTCTTCTTCGGCTACAACTACCAACGACGCCACCTCGCGTTCTACGCCGCGAGGATGCGGCAGATGGGGATGCTGATCGCGATCAACCTGGTCCTGACCTTCACCATCCCTGGGATCGACTGGCGAGCGCACGTGGGGGGCCTCGCGACGGGCGTCATCGCCGGTCTCGCGGTCGACGGCTTCGGCAGGAGAGGGTCACGCACCGCGATCTTGATCGGGACGATGGCCGTGCTCGTCGCCGCCGCCGTCGCGGTGACCGTCTGGCGGACGGCCGACATCCGAGCCCAACTCCCTCAGCTGTTCGGCTGAGAGCCGGCCACCGGGGCCGGCGTACCGTCGTCGGCGATGCCGTAGAGGAACCCCTCGCGCGTCCCGACGTAGAGCCACCCCTGCCACACGGCCGGCGTCGACTCGATGCAGTCCCCGAGGTCGAGGCTCCAGCGCAGCGGCGGTCGGACGGTCGGGTCCGACACGTCCCACGCGTACAGGTGCCCCGAGCAGTCCCCCTGGAGCAGCGTGCCGTCCACCACGACCGGCGAGCCGATCGACGGCGCGCCCACCTGGAGCTGCCAGAGGATCCGGCCCGTGCTCCGCTCCACCTCCAAGACCCGGCCGGCGGCGGTCGTGAAGTAGACGTAGTCGCCGTACAGGGCAGGCGTCGACCAGCTGCCGCCCGCACCCTCGAATCCGATCTCGGTCGCCGGGATGCTCCACACGAGCGGATCGTCGGGGTTCCGCGGGTCGAGCTTCATCAGCTGACCGACCTCCATCGACCGATCGTCGAACCGCTGGTACTCGCTCGCGACGTAGAGGTAACCCTGGTCATCGATCACGACGGATGCGTCGGTGTCGTCGCCCGTCCAGAAGCGGAAGACCTCCTTCGCGAGGCTTCCCCCGTCGAGGACGTCCGAGATGTCCCATCCCTGGACGAGGCCTCCGGAGTTGGCGAAGTAGACGACGCCGTCGCGGAAGGCGACCGAGCTCTCGATCGAGACGTCCGTCGGGTCCTTCCCGTTCAGGTCGCCGGTGAGCTGGTCGTCCCAGCCCGGGATCGTCGTGACGATCTCCGGCTCGACCCGGACCAGGCCGTCGGGTCCGTAGCCACGGTGGAGTCGGATCACGTACAGGTAGCTGTTCTCGCCGCCTTCGATCAAGTAGTCCCCGATCTCGAGCGGCGCCCCGTCCCAATCGTTGTTCCACATAGGGTGCGGGACCGACGTGTCGGCGTCGACCGAATACAGCTCGGTCGGGATCGGCGCGTCCATCGCGATGATCCGCAGCAGGTTGTCGCGCGACCCGGCGTAGAACAGCGGGTACCGCTCGGCGTCGGTCGTCGCGGACCCCTTCGCCAGGTCCCCCGTCATGAACGGCGCGTAGTCGGGCAGGCCGGTTCCCGCGTCCAGGAAGTGGTACGCGTCGTCGAAGGCGCCGATCCGGACCTGCATCCCGCCCTGCCAGGGAACGACGTTGGGCTGCCCGGTCCACCCCGTCCCGCACCACTCCTTGGTCGGCCCGGTCTGGGTCTCGGCGGACTGCGCACACATCTTGGTGCCGTCGGCCGGGAAGACCCACCGCACGGTCGGGTCCGAGGGGACCGGGCCCTCGCCGTAGTAGGTCCGGGTCGCGTTGCCACGGAACGTCGTGAGGCCGGGGAACGCCGTGTTGATCGGTTCGGCCCGGGTCACGGGCCCGTTCGGGAACGTCTCGGTCGCGGCCGTCGCCTCGCGGCCCACGTGGATCACCGCGAACACGGTGATCAGCGCCATCGCGACGACGAGCCACGCGGGCAGCGGGCCCGGTCGCTGGCTGCGGGGATGGGGCCGCATCCGTCAGACCGGCTCGTCGGCCGACCGGTAGGTGCCCAGCACCCGCAGCATCGAGGTGTGCGTGGCGACCTCCTTCAAGGCGGCCTCGAGCTCGGGCGAGTCCCCGGGAGCCATCACGTCGACGTACATCAGGTACTCGAACGCCTTCCCGCGGCGCGGCCGGCTCTCGAGCTTGTGCAGGTTGATGCCGCGGTCCGCGAACGGCCGGAGCGCTCCCAGGAGCGATCCGGGGCGGTCGAGGACCGCCATCACGAGCGAGGTCTTGTCGGGCTCGCCGAGCCCCGGGTCCTCGCGGCCGAGCACCGCGAACTTGGTGAAGTTCTCCTTCTCGGTCTGGATCCGCTCGGCGAGGACCGCGAGGCCGAAGATCGATGCAGCGTCGACGCTCGCGATCGCCGCCTCCTCCTTGGCCCCCGATCCCGCGACCATCCTGGCGGCGCCGGCCGTGTCGTGGACGGGCACTGGCTCGATCCGGAGCGAGGACAGGAACTCCTCGCACTGCGCGAGCGCCTGCCAGTGCGAGCGGGCCCGGCGAACGTCCTCGAGCCGGGACCCCGGTACGCCCAGCAGCGCGTGGTCGACGCGGACGACGACCTCGCCCACGATCCGCAGCAGCGACGTGTGCTGGAGGAGGTCGTAGGTCTCGTTGACCGACCCTGCCTGCGAGTTCTCCAAGGGGACGACGCCGAACGGCGCCTCCCCGCTGGTCACCCGGGAGAAGACGAGCCGCACGGTGTCGCACGCGAGAGGCTCCGCGCCCGGGAACGACGTGCGCACCGCGCGTTCGCTGTACGCCCCGGCCTCTCCCTGGTAGGCGACCTTCATGGGCGCAGAGCGTAGCAACGGCCATGATGCGTCCGTGTCGGACCGAGGTGGAGCCCCGCGGAGCGTGCGACCTGGGCATCGGAGGCGGCGTCGGTGGCCGCGCATCGTGCTCGCCGCGCTCGTCGTCGTCGCGGTCTTCGCGGCGCTCGAGGCCATCGCGCTCCTTCGGATGCGCGGCGACCTGCAGGCAGGTCGCCGCGCCCTGGAGGACGCGCGACGTTCCCTGCTGGCAGGGAACGTCGACGCCGCCGCCTCGGACTTCGCCGGCGCCGGGATCCGCTTCGGGTCCGCGTCCGGCCGGGGCGGCGGCATCGTCGGGAACCTCGGCGCCGCGATCCCAGGGCTCGGCAACACGCTCGACGTCGCGCGGGCACTGTCGGAGGCCGGCGGCGATCTGTCCGCGGCGGGGATGGAGCTCACCGACGGCCTCGGTGCCGTGCCCGGCGGGATCGACGGCCTGGCTCCCGCCGGCGGCAGGCTCCCCTTGGCGACGTACGCCACGATCCTGCCGGCGCTCGAGACCGCGCGGCAGGACACGTTGGCCGCCGCGGAGATCCTGGCCCGCGCGCCGACCTCGCTCACGATCGCGCCGGCCCTCGACGCGCTGTGGGACGCGGAGCTCGCGACCGACGAGGCCTCGCGGGCGCTGACCGCGGCCGGAGGGATCGTCGAGGGGCTCCCCTCGTTCGCCGGAGCGAGCCGGGAACGCCGGTACCTGGTCGTCGCCCAGAACCCGGCGGAGCTCCGGGGTACCGGCGGGATCTGGGGCGCCTACGCGATCCTCGCGTTCCGGGATGGACGCATCACGATCTCGGACACCGCGCCGATCCAGGCGCTCGCCGATCCCGACCCCGCCGACGTCCCCGCCCCCTCGGCCGACTACGCGCGGAACTACGACCAGTTCGGCGGCGCGGCCTCATGGCACAACATCAACATGACCCCCGACTTCCCCTCGGCGGCGCAAGCCGCGTTGGCCAACTACGAGGCCGGGCAGGGCGAGCGGCTCGACGGCGTGATCGCGGTCGATCCGTACGGGTTCCGGTCCATGCTCCGGGTCACGGGCCCCGTGCCGCTCCCCGTGGTGGGCGGTTCGCTCAACGCGGGCAACGTCGTCGACTTCACGACGAACCGCGCCTATTCGCTCTTCCCGTCGGCGAACGACCGCAAGATCGTGCTGGGGACGGTGGCCGCGGCCGTCCTGGAGCGGTTCCTCCAACTCGACGGGAAGGGGATCCCCCGCCTCCGGGCGCTCGGCGAGGCCGTCCGCGGCGGGCACCTGCTGGTCTACTCGACCGACGCAGGGTTCCAGCAGGGCCTCGAGTCTGCGGGTGCGGCGGGCCGGTTCGCCTCGCAGCCAGGGAACGACGTTGCCGCGGTCATCGTCAACAACGCATCGGCGAGCAAGGTCGACTTCTACGCCGTTCGACGCGTCGCGTATGACGTGCGCCTGAGCGCCGACCACGACGCGTTCGCCGACCTGACCGCGCGAATCCGGAACACGGCCCCGGCGTCGGGCCAGCCGCGGTACGTGATCGGACCCTTCGTCGAGGGCTCGGAGGCCGGCGACCAGATCCCGCTGATCACCGAGTGGTGCCACGATCCGTGCGAGCTCCGGGCACCGAGAACGGCGTGGCCTGGTACCGAGACTACCGGACGATCGCGGCCGGCCGGACGGGGAGCTTCGCGATCTCGACCCACACGACCGGCGTCTGGACCGGCAACTCGAGCGGCGGCACCTACCGCCTGACGTTCTACGGGCAGCCGACGGTCCGGCCCACCACCCTGGAGGTGTCGATCACGGTCCCGGAGGGGACCAAGATCGCCTGGACGAGCGCCCCGATGACCATCGACGGATCGACGGCGCGCTGGAGCGGGGACCCGGGCGCCGAGCTCAGGCTCGAGGTCCGGTTCCGCGCTCCCCTGCCGCTCAGGATCGTCCGCGACGTGACCCGCCCCGTCTTCGGGGACTGAGTCTCGCCGGTCAGCCGGTGGCGCGCGTCGACCGGCGCCGAGCGATCACCGACGCGGCGATCCCCAGCACGACCAGCACGACGATCGCCACGACGGCGAACCCGATACCGCCGCCGGTGAACGCCGTGGGATCGTTCCCCCCACTCGCTCCTTCGACGGAGGTCGTTGCGCCGGGTGACGGGGGATAACTCGACGACGTCTGTGCGAGCGCCGAACCTGCGCTCACCACCATCAACACGCCGACCGTCACCAGAGCGCACGCGATGCGCTTGCCCATGATCAGCTCCTCTCCGAGCCGCCTCTCCTGCACTTCGTTCTTCGTAGGATGTTACGTGTTCAGATTGATGAAGCTCTGGAAGATCTGGATCGCTCCCGGGCCAACGATCACCACGAACAGGGCCGGCAAGACGCACAGCACCAGCGGGAACACGATCTTCACCGGCGTCTGCTGGGCCTTCGCCTCGA
>JBKOZW010000181.1:0-5231 GCA_046726095.1 Actinomycetota bacterium | reverse complement strand
CCCGCCGCGAGCGTCCAGTACCACCCGGAGGCCGCGCCCGGCCCGCACGACTCGCGGTACCTCTTCGACGTCTTCCGCTCGATGATGGAGGGGGGCGTCTGATGCCCCGCCGCACGGACCTCCGCTCGATCATGGTGATCGGGTCGGGCCCGATCGTGATCGGCCAGGGGTGCGAGTTCGACTACTCGGGCACGCAGGCATGCACGGTGCTCAGGCGGGAGGGGTTCCGAGTCTCCCTCGTGAACCCGAACCCGGCCACGATCATGACCGACCCGAGCTACGCCGACCGCACGTACATCGAGCCGCTGACGCCCGAGTCGGTCCTGCAGATCCTGGAGCGCGAGCGGCCCGATGCGTTGCTGCCCACGCTCGGCGGTCAGACCGGCCTCAACGTCAGCGTCGCCCTCGCGGAGTCCGGAGACCTGGACCGGCTGGAGATCCGCATGCTCGGCGCGTCGCTCGAGGCGATCCATCGCGCGGAGGATCGCAGCGGGTTCCAGCGCGTCATGACGGAGGCCGGCCTCGATGTCCCACGGGCGGGGATCGCGCGAACGATCGAAGACGCCCTCGGGGTCGGAGCGGAGCTCGGGTTCCCGGTGATCGTGCGTCCGTCGTTCACGCTCGGGGGCGGAGGGAGCGGTTTCGCCGACGACCCTCGCGAGCTGGCGGACGTGGCCGCGCGGTCGCTCGCGGCGAGCCCGGTGCACGAGATCCTGATCGAGGAGTCGATCGCCGGCTGGAAGGAGTTCGAGCTCGAAGTGATGCGCGACGGCGCGGACAACGCCGTGATCGTCTGTTCGATCGAGAACGTCGATCCGATGGGCGTCCACACCGGGGACTCGATCACCGTCGCACCGCAGCAGACCCTCACCGATCGCGAGTACCAGACGATGCGCGACGCCGCGATCAGCGTCCTCCGCGTGATCGGCGTGGAGACCGGCGGCTCCAACGTGCAGTTCGCGGTCGACCCGCGGACCGGTCGGCAGGTGCTGATCGAGATGAACCCGCGCGTCTCACGCTCGAGCGCGCTGGCCTCGAAGGCGACGGGCTTCCCGATCGCGAAGATCGCCGCGCTCGTCGCGGTGGGGTATCGGCTCGACGAGATCCTGAACGACATCACCGGTGAGACGCCCGCGGCGTTCGAGCCGACGCTCGATTACACGGTCGTGAAGATCCCGCGGTTCGCGTTCGAGAAGTTCCCCGACGCCGATCCCACCCTGGGCTCGACGATGCGCTCGGTGGGCGAGGTCATGGCGATCGGCGGCACGTTCAAGGAAGCCCTTGGCAAGGCGTGGCGTGGACTCGAGAAGGCGTCTCTCGGTCCGAGTTGGCCGCCTCTCGACGACCCTGCACTCGACGGCCAGGCCGTCGACAGCGCGGTGGTCGCCGATCCGCTCGCCGCCGCCTCCGCGCCGTCGGAATCGCGTCTGCATGCCGTCGCCGGAGCGCTCGCGTCGGGGGTCTCGGTGGACGCCGTCGCCGAGGCGTCGCGGATCGATCCGTGGTTCGTCGATCAGATCGCCCAAGTCGTCGAGGGGGCCCTGGCGCTGGCCGGGCGCACGATCGACGGTCTGGACGCGGATGCGCTCCGCGGCGCGAAGCGACTCGGCCTGTCGGACGAGCGGATCGCCGTCCTCGTCGGGACGACGGCCGCGGCGGTTCGCGCCCGGCGCGCCGACGTCGGCGTCGTCCCGGTGTTCAAGACGGTCGACACCTGCGCGGGGGAGTTCCTCGCCCGGACGCCGTACCACTACTCCACGTATCTGGAGGAGGACGAGGTCGTCGAGGACGCTCGCCCACGGGTCATGATCTTGGGCGCCGGCCCGAACCGGATCGGCCAAGGGATCGAGTTCGACTACGCCTGCGTGCACGCGGCCTTCGCGCTCGACGAGGCCGGGTTCGCCTCGGTGATGGTCAACTCGAACCCCGAGACCGTGTCGACCGACTACGACACGGCGAGCCGGCTCTATTTCGAATCGGTTGTGGCGGAGGATGTCTTGGCGGTCTGCCGCGCCGAGCGACCGGTCGGGGTGATCGCGCAGCTCGGCGGTCAGACGCCGCTCGCGCTCGCCCGGACGCTCCAGGACGCCGGCTTCGCGATCCTGGGGACGGACGCGGACGCGATCGACCTGGCGGAGGATCGCGGCCGCTTCGCGGAGGTGCTCCGGGAGCTGGAGATCCCGGCGCCGCCGCACGGCGAGGCGCGCACCATGGAGGAGGCGCGCGCGATCGCGGCGCGCGTCGGCTACCCGGTCGTCGTCCGGCCCAGCTACGTCCTCGGGGGCCGCGCGATGGAGATCGTCTACGACGTCGACGAGCTCGAGGGATTCGTCACGGCCGCCGCGGATGCGTCGCCCGCACATCCGGTGCTGATCGATCGCTTCCTCGAGGGCGCGATCGAGGTCGACGTCGATGCCGTGTGCGACGCCCACGGGGATGTTTTCATCGGCGCGGTGATGGAACACATCGAGGAGGCGGGCGTCCACTCGGGGGACAGCTCTTGTCAGATCCCGCCGGCCACGCTGAGTGACGACGAGCTCGACACGATCGAGGAGATCACGCGGCGCATCGCCCGCCGGCTCGGCGTCGTCGGACTGCTCAACCTGCAGCTCGCGGTCAAGGACGAGCGGATCTGGGTCCTGGAGGCGAACCCCCGTGCCTCGCGGACCGTTCCGTTCGTGGGCAAGGTGATCGGGGTGTCGCTCGCCCGCGTGACGACGCTGGTGCTGACCGGTGCGAGCCTGGCGGATCTCCGACGTGCGGAGATCGTGCCGGCGGACCTGCAGCATTACCGCCACCTTCCCGTGACGAGCGTCAAGGCCGCGGTGCTGCCGTTCGGGCGCTTCCCGGGTGTCGACACGATCCTCGGACCGGAGATGCGCTCGACGGGCGAGGTGATGGGGATCGACGCCGACCCCGGGATGGCGCTCGCGAAGGCGATGCTCGCGGCCGGGCACGCGCTGCCGACGAGCGGCACGGTGTTCGTCTCGGTCGCGAACCGCGACAAGCGATCGGTCGTCCTGCCGGCGAAGCGACTGTCGGACCTCGGGTTCCGGTTGCTGGCGACGAAGGGCACCGGAGGGGTCCTGCAACGTGCCGGCATCCCGGTCGAGATCGTCGCGAAGGTCTCCGAGGATGCGCACAACGTCGCCGGCCTGATCCGCGAGGGATCGGTGGATCTCGTGATCAACACGCCCTTCGGTCGGGCGCCGCGCACGGACGGGTCGCACATCCGCACGGCCGCCGCCGCAGCGGGCGTGCCGTGCATCACCACCCTGCCCGGCGTGTTCGCAGCCGTCCGCGGGATCGAGGCGCTCCTCGGAGAGCCGACCGAACCGCGGTCGCTCCAAGAGCATCACGCGGCGTCGCGTCGGCGACCCGTGCAGGCCCGGCTGACCTTCGAGCAGGCGGCGGGCGTGGCCGAGGCCTCGGCATGAAGCGCACTCGCGCCGAGATCCTCTCCAGCCGGAAGGTCGGCATGTACCAATCGATCACGCTCGTCGCGCCAGAGATCGCCGAGCGCGCTCGACCGGGTCAGTTCCTCGCGATCGCGATGCCCGAGGGCAGAGAGTTCGTGCTCCGGCGGCACTTCTCGATCCACCAGGCCTCTCGCCGTGGTGGCTGGGCCGGAACGCTCGAGTTCATCGTCGACCCGACGTCGGGCGCGGGCACGGGCTGGCTCGCCCGTGCCCGCGCCCATGAGTTCCTCGACGTGATCGGTCCGTTGGGGAGTCCCTTCTCGTACCCGAAGCGACTGGTGAACTGCTTGCTCGTCGCCGAGGGCCGCGGGGCCGCGTCGCTCTCCTTCCTCGCGCAAGAGCTGGTCGCGCGGCACAAGCGCGTGGACATGATCCTGGGCGGCGCGTCGCTCGAAGCGGTGTTCAAGCCGATCGATGCGAAGCGTCTCGCGCAGTCGGTCGCCGTGATGACGCGGGACGGGTCGATGGGTGCGCGGGGCGGCGTGCTCGACGCCTTGCCCGAGGCCGTCGAGCGCACGCGGGCCGAGGTGGTGTACGCGGCGGGGCCGCCGGCGACGTTGCGGTCGGTCGCGGCCTTCTGCGCAGCCAACCGCCTTCCGGCACAGGTCGCGATCGAGGAGCGGATGGGCTGCGGGTTCGGTTTGTGCAACACGTGCGTGGTGCCCGTCGCACGGAAGGACGAGCAGGGATACGACAACGTGCGCGCGTGCGTCGACGGGCCGGTGTTCAACCCCGCACGCGTGCTCTGGGATCGCTGGCTCGGCGGGGGCCCGCCATCCGCCGTGGAGGATGCGGCGGCCGAGCCGAAACCCAGGGTCCGAGGTGCGCGATGACCCCGGCTCGGACGCTCGCCGTCGATCTCGGCGGGATCGCCTTGCCGACCCCGGTGATGATCGCGGCAGGCTGCGGCGGGACCGGGCGAGAGCTGACGGGGCTCGTCGACCTCCGCAGGCTCGGCGGTATCGTCTCGAGGACGATCACAGTCGGTGAGCGCCTGGGCGCGCCCGTGCCCCGGATCTCCGAGTCGTCCGCCGGCATCGTGTGGGACACGGGACTCCAGAACCCAGGGTTGGACGCGTTCGTTGCGGGTGAGCTCCCGCGCCTCGGGAAGGGTGGTGTACGGGTGATCGTCTCGATCGGTGGCGGCACGCTCGAGGAGTACGTCCGCCTCTCCAGCTCGATGCAGGGTCGCCCCGAGGTGGCCGCGATCGAGATCTACCTCGCCGGGCCGGACGACGAGCTCGATCGGTCGGTCCTCGGCGCGCATCCCGACCGGGTCAACGAGATCGTCGGCGCCGTTGCGCGAATGTCGCTCGTTCCCGTTTTCGCCAAGATCCCCGGCGGTTGCGACGACGTGGTCGAGCTGGCTCGCTCGGCCGTTCGGGCGGGGGCGGCGGGCGTGACGCTTCTCGGCTCGCCGCCGGCGCTCGGGATCGAGCCGGCGCTCGCGGGGACCGGGCGAGGTGGGGTCCACGGATGGCTCTCCGGGCCCGCGCTCAAGCCGATCACGTTGCGGGCCGTGTACGACGTCGCGAGCGGATCGCCCGAGGTCCCCGTGATCGCGAGCGGCGGGATCCGAACCGGTGAGGACGCGGTCCAGTGCCTGCTCGCGGGCGCGTGGGCCGTCCAGGTGGGCACGGCGACCCTGACCGATCCGACGACGGCGGTCACGGTCGCGCAGGAGATCTTCCGTTCCCTCGAACGCCACGGGCTCGACGCGCCGACCCAGCTCCGGGGCCGGATGTTGGCCGC
>JBKOZW010000180.1:0-4995 GCA_046726095.1 Actinomycetota bacterium | reverse complement strand
CCGTAAAAATCGTCTCCCGGGCGCCTTTGCTCGGGGTCGCCGCCCGGGCGCGGCGGGCCGCCGGGGTCTACCGGGGGGCCGCCCCCCCCCCGCCGGCCGCGGGGGCGACCCGCGCCGCGCTACGCGCCCCGATCACGACCGTGCTCAGGGGCGATCCGGAATGACCTGGACGCAGGACGAGCGAGCACGCGCGCCGGTCACGTACGACCGACCCGAGAGCGCAGGGGCGCGCGTCCGCCTCCACCGCGCGTACAAGGTCCACCGGATCGGGGACACGGGCGTGGTCGCCCTCGCCGGCGTCGACCTCGAGATCCACTCTGGCGAGTTCCTCGCGATCGTCGGCCCGAGCGGGACCGGCAAGTCCACGATCCTGCACCTGCTCGGCGGGCTCGACCGGCCCTCGGCGGGGATCGTCGAGGTGGACGATCAGGATCTGGGGCTGCTCAGCGACGCTGAGCTCACCCGGTTCCGCGCCGAGCGGGTCGGATTCGTCTGGCAGGGTGCCGCGCGGAACCTCGTCCCGTACCTGACCGCCCGGCAGAACGTGGGCTTGCCCAGAGCGATCGCCGGGCGGACCAGCCGCGTGCGCCGGGACGGGAGCCCGGCCCCCGACCCAGACACCCTGCTCAGCATCGTCGGCCTCGCCGATCGCGCCGGCCACACCCCCGGGGAGCTGTCCGGTGGGGAGCAGCAGCGAACGGCGATCGCGGTGGCGCTCGCGAACGACCCGGCGCTGCTGCTCGCGGACGAGCCGACCGCCGAACTCGACGGCGAGGCCTCCGCGCGCGTGTTGGAGGTCTTCCGCAACGTCAGTCAGGAGCTCGGCGCCACCGTCGTGGTGGCGACGCACGACCTCCTCGCCGCCCGTCGCACCGACCGCGTCGTGCATCTGCGCGACGGCAGGATCCGGCACCCGGGCGTCCCGATCCCGCCGCTCCAGGAAGACGGTCGGGTGCAGCTGCCCCAGGACGCGGCGCTCGCGTTCGGGGATGCGGAGCTCGAGGCCGACGTGACCGACGACGAGATCCTGATCCGCCGCCGGCCGGAGCGTGGCCATGGCTGATGCAGACCTGCTGGAGGCGCGGATGGTGACGCGGACGTATCCCGGCGCCGCGGGCGTCACGGCCGTCCGCGACGTCTCCATGACGTTGGCGCGGCGGGACTTCGCGCTCGTCATCGGGCCGAGCGGCTCGGGCAAGACCACGTTCCTCGGCATGCTCGCCGGCTTCGACCGACCGGATGAGGGCGAGGTCCTCTGGCGGGACCGACGGTTCGTCGATCTCGATCGCGACGCCGTCCTGCAGGTCCGTCGCACCGGGCTGGCGGTGATCTTCCAGTCCTACGGGCTGCTCCCGTCGCTGTCGGCCGTCGAGAACGTCGAGCTTCCGCTCCGCGTGAACGACGTCGACCTCGCGGAGGCGCGCGAGCGGGCGAGCGCCTGGCTCGAGCGCCTCGACCTGGGGCACCGGCTCCACCACCGCACGTTCGAGCTCTCGGGCGGTCAGCAGCAGCGGGTCGCCGTCGCCCGCGCCCTCGTCACGGAGCCGGACGTGGTCCTGGCCGACGAGCCGATCGCCGAGGTCGACACCGAGAACGCAGATCTGATCCTGTCGGCGCTGTGGGAGGTCGTCGTCCGCGACGGCGCGGTGCTAGCTGCCACGCACAACCCCGAAGCTCTCCGATACGCGAGCCGGGTACTCCTGCTCCGCGACGGCTCGATCGAGGCGGAAGGCTCGCCCGAAGACGTCGCATCGCTCCTCACGACCGACTGAGTTCACGCGCGGGCCGGATCGAGCGTGCGCAGGTCGACCGAAGGATCGACCAGCGCCGCTCGATCCGGCACCACCTGGTGACGGATCAGCCGGAGCGACCGGCGGCAATCGCGCGGCCAATCGAAGCTCACGGTCGCGCGGATGATGCCGGCGGGATCCAGGAAGAACGCGCAGAACCGGCGTTCCTCGATCGACCCGCGGACCACCATCTCGTCGGTGAGCCGAACCCCGGCCATCTGGATCTCCGCGTCGAACTGGTCGGACCAGAACCAGTGCGGGTCGTCGAACGGCTCGGTCGATCCGAGCATCGCCCTCGCGACGTGTTCGCCCATCTTCAGCGCGTTGTCGAAGTGCTCGACCCGGACGGGTCCGAACACCGGGTGATCGTGGGCGGCGACGTCGCCGGTGGCGAACACCCCGGGGAACGACGCGTGCAGCGACGCGTCGACCGCGATCCCCCCTATCGGATCGAGCCCTCGGCCGCCCATCAGCTCGACGTTCGGATCCGTCCCGACCCCCACGACCACCAGGTCGCACTCCACCGCTCGGCCGGCTCGCGTGAGGACCCGCTCGACGCGCCCCGATCCTTCGAACCGCTCCACGCTGTCGCCCGTCAGGATCTCGACGCCGTGATCGCGGTGGAGAGCCTCCACGACCCGGCCCAGGTTCGGGCCGAGCACGCGGAACAGCGCCGTCTCGAACACCTCGACGATCGTCACTTCGACGCCGAGGGATCGAAGGGAGGCCGCGACCTCAGCCCCGATGAACCCCATGCCCACGACGAGGACGCGCTGGGCGCTCGAGGCCTGCTCGCGGATCGTGTCGGCGTCGGCGATCCGCCGGAGCTGCACGACGCCGTCGAGGTCGGCGCCGGGTACGTCGAGGCGACGGTTGCGCACCCCGGTCGCGACGAGCGCCGCATCGAACCGGATGCTGCCGCCGCCCGCGAACCAGATCTTCCGATCGGCGGCGTCCAGGCGCTCGACCGTGGTCCCGAGCAGGACGTCCACGTCGTGCTCCTGCCACCACGATTCCGGGCGGACGAACAGGTCGGCGGCCGGCTGCTCTCCCCGGAGGTACCGCTTCGAGAGCGGCGGACGCTCGTAGGCGAGATCCGGTTCATCGCCGATCAGGACGAGCCGCTCGTCGAACCCTTCCGCCCGGAGCGTCGCGGCGGCGGTCGCGCCGCTGAGCGACGCGCCGACAATCGCGAAGGTGCGCCCCGCCACGGGTCGGGCTCAGGCCTCGATCTGGATCTGACCGTCCTGCTCGCGGACGCCGAAGGTCTGGACGGGCTCGGTGGCAGGCCCTTCGAGCGCCTCGCCCGTTTCCATCGAGAAGACACTGCCGTGGCACCCGCACTGGATCGTCGTCCCGTCGATCTCGCCCTCCGTCGACAGGTTGCACCCGCGGTGCGTGCAGATGTCGCTGAACGCGTACAGGAGGCCGCCGACGCGCGCGACGGCGACCTCGTCACCGCCGACCTCGAAGGCGTTCGCCGAGCCCTCCGGCACCTCGTCCGCCGTCCCGACCTTCACGAACTCCGCCATCGTTCCTCCCGATCTCCGCGGTCCGAGCGGAAGCCTACGCGGACGCGGGCGGAGGGGATCCGTCGCCGGGCCGGGCGTCCGTCGGAGGGACGCGTCGGCGGGCCCGCACCCGCCAGACGTAGATCGCAGCGAGCGCCCCGTAGAACAGCGTGAGCACGACCATGCCCTGGCGGAACGAGATCGGGAGCAGCACCGGGACGAAGGCGCCCGCGACCCACGCGGCCTGGAACAGGACTTCGTAGCGGACGAAGACCCGACCGAGCGCCCCCTCCGGGGCGAAGCGCTGCATCAGGCTCGCGAAGGCGAGCCGTGCGAACTCCGTCCCGGCCCCGGCCGTCAGCGCGTAGACGGCGAGCAGCGGCAACCCGAACAGCTCCGATGCGAGGAGCGCGCCGATCCCGGCCGAGCAGATGCACGCGATCACGACGGCTTCCTCGCGCCGCTCGGTCCGGAGCGCCGGCGCGATCACGTCCGCGAGGAACCCCCCGGCGATCCCCGCCCCCGCGAGGATCGCGAACGCCCACGGCTCGACCTCAGCGCTCCGGAGCGCGAACGCCATCAGGAACAACAGGAAGCCGCCCGCCGCGCGGATCCCGATCGCCCCCATGGCCGGGAGCGCGAGGCGCGGGATCCGTCCGCGGTGCGCGACGTCGCGCCGGACGGGCGGCGACGCCAGGGCGCCGGGGTGCGGCAACCGCAGGGTACAGAGCGCGGAGATCGCGTAGACCGCCGATGCCGCGTAGACGGGCCCCGCACCGCCGAACGTCTTGAGTAGCGCGAAGCCGACCGGAGCCGCGCCCACCGCACCCGCGACGGCGATCCTCCCCAGACGCGCGTTCGCGCGCATCAGCCCCTCCTCCTTGGAGGCGTAGGCCATCGTGAGCCCGTTCTTCACGATGCCGTGCACCTTCGAGAGCACGAGCATCGCAAGGGCGAGCGGGAAGATCATGGTCGTGCTGAGGCGCGGCGCCAGGACGATCGCGAGCAGCGATCGGCCGAGCGCCGCACCGAAGGTCACGGAGCGTCGAGGCCCCGCGCGGTCGAGGATCGGAACGATCAACGGGCCCGCGAGGGCGAGCGGCAACATCGTGAGCGCCAGGTACGCGGCCACCTTGAGTCGCGCTTCCCCGACGGGCACGGAGAAGAACACCGAGTCCGACAGCGAGATCGCGAGCAGAGCATCGCCGGCGACGCTGGTCAGATGGTTGAGCCCATAAGCGTCGATCGCGTCGGGCGAGCGCCACATCCGTTGCAGCGGGAAGACGACCGCTCCCTGGAACGCTCGAACGACCCCCAACAGGGCCAGCCGCCACACGGAGATGCGTCCGGAGCTCCTGCCGGGGGTCTGGGGGGTGCTCCCCACCTCGGGGCTACCCCTGCAGACGCTCGCGCAGGAGCTCCTGCGCCAGCTTCGGGTTGGCGGCCCCGGCCGCTTTCTGCATCAGCTGTCCGACCAGGAACCCGAGCACGCGTTCGTTCCCGCCCCGGAACTTCTCCGCGACATCGGGATGTTCCGAGATCACCTGGTCCGCGTAGTCGCCGAGCGCACCTGTGTCCGACACCTGCCGCAGCCCGAGCCGGTCGACGACCTCCTCGATCGGGTCACCGCTCGAGAATGCGTCCTCGAGAGCGCGCTTGGCACCCGGACCCGAGACCGTCTCGTCCGCGGTCAG
>JBKOZW010000179.1:0-2068 GCA_046726095.1 Actinomycetota bacterium | reverse complement strand
AGGTGGAGCTTGCTCGCACCGCCCGGGCGGCGCTCGCCGAGGTGCCCGACGCGGCCGCTCCGGCGGTCATCGGCGACCGCGCGATCGCCGCATCTCGGATAACGCGGAGAACCCCTGCGTGGTACCGCTGGGGCGGGGTGGCGGCCGGGGTCGCGGCCGCGATCGTCGTCGCGGCATTCGTCCTCCCGAAGGTCGGCGCCGGAGGAGACCGGGAGACGACGGGAGCGCTTCCCGCCGCGGCCCCGGGGACGTCCGGCAGCATCGTCCAGCCGGCGACCTCGATCGAGAGCCAGGACGCCGAGTACGACGCCGAGGGGGTCGAACAGCTGGCCGGCGCGTACGCGGGCAAGCGGTTCGGTTTGGGGACGACGGATCGAGCGGCGGCCCCGGCGGAGGAGATGTCGGGCCAGGTGACGGCGTTCGAGGCGGCCGCGACCTGTCTGGATCGCGCCGCTTCGGGGGGCGGGGGCGAGTTGATACGTCTGATCCAGGCCCGGTACGAGGGGACCTCCGCGTACCTCGGCGTGTACCTGACGGGGCCCGGTGCCGGGCAACCGGCGGACGGCGTCCGGGTCCTCGTCGTTCCGACGAACGCGTGCTCCCACATCCTCACGTCGACCTGGCGCAAGCTCTGAACCCCGCGTCGACGGGAATAGGAGGTCGTTGGACGGTGTGGGAGGATTCGCGGAAACGTGGATGCCGTGCGCAACGTGATCGTGATCGGCTCGGGGCCGGCCGGGTTCGCGGCGGCCCTGTACGCGGCGCGCGCCGACCTTTCGCCGCTCGTCTTGAAGGGCCTCGACGCCGGCGGGCAGCTCATGCTGACCACGGACGTCGAGAACTACCCGGGGTTCGCGGATGGCCTGCTCGGCCCGGAGCTGATGGACCAGATGGAGAAGCAAGCGGCGCGCTTCGGCGCTGAGATCCTCCCCGTGCACGTGACCGCCGTCGACCTCACGGAGCCGCCGTTCGCGGTCAACGCCGGAGATCAGACCTGGCGAAGCCACACGGTGATCGTCGCGACCGGGGCGACCGCTCGGTGGCTGGGCGTGCCCGGCGAGGAGAAGCTGCGGGGCCGCGGGGTGTCCGCGTGCGCGACCTGCGACGGCTTCTTCTTCCGCGACCGCGAGCTCGTGGTCGTGGGCGGCGGCGACACCGCGATGGAGGAAGCGACGTTCCTGACCAAGTTCGCGAGCAAGGTCACGATCGTGCATCGGCGCGACGAGTTCCGCGCGTCGAAGGTGATGGCTGCGCGGGCGCTCGCGAACCCGAAGATCGACGTGGTCTGGAACACCACGGTGGAAGAGGTGTTGGGCGACGACGCCGTGACCGGGGTCACGTTGCGCGACGTCACGAACGGCGAGACGCGATCGGTCGCCGCCGACGGGGTGTTCGTTGCGATCGGACACGACCCGAACACGTCGCTCTTCGGCCGATCGCTCGCGCTCGACGATCAGGGCTACATCCAGGTCGCCGAGCCGAGGACCGCGACCAGCGTTCCGGGCGTGTTCGCCGCTGGCGACGTCACCGATCGGATCTACCGGCAGGCGGTCACGGCGGCCGGCCAGGGGTGCAAGGCGGCGATCGACGCGGAGCGGTACCTCGAGGAGGCTCAGCACGGTCGCTGAGCGGCTCCGGAATGCCGGACTCCCCGGCGGCGTTCCGTGGACAAGAACCTTTGGGCGCTACGGCGTCCGGGTACGAACAGACAAGGAGAACCACTGATCATGGCGAACATCGGAACGGTCACCGAAACGGACTTCCAGACCTCGGTCCTGGACTCGGAGACACCGGTTCTCGTCGACTTCTGGGCGGAGTGGTGCGTGCCGTGCCACATGGTCTCGCCCGTCGTCGAGGAGATCGGCAACGAGAAGGGCGAGGCGCTGAAGGTCGCCAAGCTCAACATCGATGAGAACCCCCAGGCCACCCGGACCTACGGGGTGATGTCGATCCCGTCACTGATCCTGTTCAAGGGTGGACAAGAGGTCGCTCGGGTGATCGGCGCCAAGCCGAAGGATGCGATCCTGCGCGACCTCGCGCCGCACCTGTAAGGACCCCCGTTTGCGGC
>JBKOZW010000178.1:0-1776 GCA_046726095.1 Actinomycetota bacterium | reverse complement strand
CGGACGTTCGGCGAACCGGGCTGGGAGTCGCGCGACGCTCCCACCGCGAACGCAGCGATGGCTCGCCTGTCGGGACTCACGGTGAAGAAGGCGCGAACCGCGATCGTGGAGGAACTCCGCGACGCGGGGTTGTTGCGAGGTAACCCCCAACCGATCCGCCACGCCGTGAAGTTCTACGAGAAGGGTGAGCGGCCCCTCGAGGTGATCACGAGCCGTCAGTGGTTCGTGCCCGTCCTGAAGTTCCAGGAGCAGCTGATCCGCCGCGGGGACGAGCTGTCCTGGCATCCGCCGCACATGGGCGCGCGCTATCGGTCATGGGTGGAGAACCTCAACCAGGATTGGTGCATCAGCCGGCAGCGGTTCTTCGGCGTCCCGTTCCCCGTGTGGTACCGCCTGGATGCCGTCGGCCGGCCGCAGTACGACGCTCCGATCTTCGCCGACGAAGCTGCGCTCCCCATCGATCCACAGGAAGACGTTCCGCCCGGGTTCACCTCCGACCAACGAGGCGTCCCGGGAGGCTTCGCCGGGGACCCGGACGTGATGGATACCTGGGCGACGTCCTCACTGACCCCGCAGATCGCGGCTCGATGGGAGGACGACTCCGATCTGTTCGGCCGGTTGTTCCCCATGGACCTCCGTCCGCAGGCGCACGACATCATCCGGACCTGGCTCTTCTACACGGTGTTCCGATCGGAGGTCGAGCACGGATCGCTCCCGTGGTGGAACGCCGCGATCAGTGGGTTCGTCCTGGACCCCGACCGCAAGAAGATGTCGAAGTCGAAGGGCAACGTCGTGGTTCCCACCGAGGTCTTCGAACGCCACTCCGCGGATGCGGTCCGGTACTGGGCCGGCCGGGCCCGCCTCGGGATCGACGCCGCGTTCGACGAGAAGCAGATGAAGGACGGTCGGCGCCTCGCGATCAAGATCCTCAACGCGTCCAGGTTCGCGTTGAGGATCGAGGCGATCGCCGGCGCTGTGACGCGCCCGCTGGATCTGGCGATGGTGGCGGAGCTCCGCGACGTCGTCGACGTCGCGGGCCAGGCGCTCGCGGACTACGACCACGTCCGCGCGCTCGACCGGACGGAGCGGTTCTTCTGGGGCTTCACGGACGACTATCTCGAGCTCGTCAAGCAGCGCGCATACGGCGTCCGCGGGCCCGACGAAGCCGCGTCGGCGGTGGGTGCGCTGCGCACGGCGCTGCACACGCTCCTCCGGCTGTTCGCCCCGTTCCTGCCCTACGCGACGGAAGAGGTGTGGTCGTGGTGGCAGGAGGGTTCCGTGCATCGGGCACCGTGGCCGTCGCCGGAGGAGCTCGTCGGCGGCGGAGACCCGGAGGTCTACGCGATCGCCGCCGCGGTCCTCGGTGGAGTGCGCAAGCACAAGGCCCTCGCTAAGGTGTCGCTCCGCGCGCCGGTCCGGCAGGTCGTCGTGCACGACACGCCGGCGCGGCTCGCGACGCTCGAGCTCGCGCGCGAAGACGTCTGCGAAGCCGGGTCCATCGACCGGCTCGAGCTCGCCGAGGCGGACGGGTTCTCGATCGAGGTCGAGCTGGCCGACTGATGCGGTTCGCCGAGGCCCTCGCCCGGCTGGACGCGCGCCAGCCGGAGCACATGCCTGAGCCGTCGCTCGACCGGGTCCGTGCCGTCGTCGAGCTCCTCGATGACCCGCAGCTCACGTACCCGTCGATCCATGTGACCGGGACGAACGGGAAGACGACGGCGGCGCACGTCGCGGCCTCGGTCGCGTGCGCCCACGGCGTGACGACCGGGCTGTTCA
>JBKOZW010000177.1:0-10702 GCA_046726095.1 Actinomycetota bacterium | reverse complement strand
ATCAGGTTCGTCGTTGGGCAGAAGCCCGCTTCGATGTGGAGGCGCCACAGCCGGAGGTGCCGACCCGATGGCGGATCTACACGAGGACATGAGCGTGAGCGGTTCGACGTCGTTCGACCGGGCGGCCGCGTACTACGACGAGACCCGGGGACTGACCGATGACGCGGTCCGGCGGCAGACGGATCTGCTCGCCGGGGAGCTCGCAGGGCGCGGCCGAACGCTTGAGGTCGGGGTCGGCACGGGGCAGGTAGCACTGCCACTCGCCGAAGCCGGGATCCCGATGGCTGGCCTCGATCTGTCGGAGCCGATGCTGCGCGTCTTGGTCGGGAAGGCGGGCGGTCTCCCGTTCCCGATCGTTCTCGGCGACGCGACCCGGATGCCGTTCGAGGATGCGTCCTTCGACGCCGGCGTCGCCCGATGGGTCTTCCATCTCATCGCTCCTTGGCGAACAGCGCTCGCCGAGTTCGTGCGTGTGGTGCGTCCCGGTGGCGTGGTGCTGATCCTCCTCGGCTCGTACGGGACCGGGCCACGGGCTCAGGTCCAGGACCGGTTCAACGAGCTGTTGGGGTTGCCGAACGAGCCGGTGGGGATCATGTGGGGGGACCACGTCATCCTCGACCGCGCCATGACCGACCTGGGAGCGACCCCGCGGGTGCTGCCGGTCCTCACCGACGTCGACGCGCAGCCGTTGTCGGTGTTCCTGCACGGGATCGAAGCGAACCGGTACTCGTGGACGTGGCGCGTGCCCGCCGACGAGCTCGCTCGCCTCGCGCAGGAGGTCCGGGCATGGGCCCAGGAGCGGTTCGGCCCGCTCGACCGGACGCCTCCGCACCGTTTCGATCTGGCATGGCGCGCGTACGACCTGGCCGGATCGCGTCCCTCCTGAACCCGACACGGTGCGGGCGGCTGTCGGTATCCTTGTGCCTTCCCCGAGCGGGTCGCGTTGCAAGGACAGGAGGAGCCCCGAGTGCCCATCGCCGAGGTCGACAAGATCTGGATGGACGGAGAGCTCGTGGACTGGGCCGACGCCAAGATCCACGTGCTGTCGCACGCGCTGCACTACGGGAGCGGTGTCTTCGAAGGCATCCGCGCGTACGCGACCGCTCGCGGACCGGCCGTCTGGCATCTCGAGGAGCATCTCCAACGGCTCCTCCGCAGCGCGAAGCTCTACCACATGGACCTCCCGTACACCTACGACGAGCTCGTGCGGGCGACCAAGGACGTGATCCGAGCGAACGGTCTGAGCAGCTGCTACATCCGCCCGATCGCGATCCGCGGGTACGGCGAGATGGGGGTCAACCCGCTGAACGCGCCGATCAACGTGTCGATCGCGGTGTGGCCCTGGGGCGCCTATCTGGGCGAGGAGGCGCTCGAACAGGGCGTGCGGATCAAGATCAGCAGCTGGCGGCGCAACTCCCAGAACGCGCTCCCGGCCGCCGCCAAGGCGGACGGGCAGTACATCAACAGCGTCCTGGCCAAGGTTGAGTCCCTCAAGGCGGGGTATGACGAGGCGATCATGCTCAACGAGGCCGGGTTCATCACCGACGGCTCCGGCGAGAACGTCTTCGTGGTCCGCGACGGCGTCCTGTCCACGCCGCCCACGCAGGCCGGTTGTCTCGATGGGATCACGCGCGGGGTCGTGGTGACGCTCGCTCGCGAACGGGACTACGAGGTCCGGCTCGAGAACCTCGTTCGCACCGACCTCTACAACGCGGATGAGTGCTTCTTCACCGGCACCGCCGCCGAGCTCACGCCGATCCGCGAGGTGGACGACCGGCAGGTCGGCGCGGGGCACCGTGGTCCCGTGACCAAGGAGCTCCAGGACGCGTTCTTCGCCGCGACCAAGGGTGAGGATCCGAACCACACCGGCTGGCTGACCTACGTCGACGACTGAGCGCCGAGTGGACCAGCAACCCGCAACGGACTCCGAGGCCACCTACCGCCTCCCGCGGACGGTCACGCCGTCCCGGTACGACCTCACGCTCGAGCCCTCGCTCGACGATGCAACGTTCGCCGGGCACGAGACCGTCGCGATCACCGTCTACGAGCCGTTGACCGAGGTCGTGCTGAACGCCAAGGAGCTCGAGGTGCTCGACGGCGCGCTCGAGCGCGCCGACGGCACCTCGATCGAGCTCGAGAAGATCGTGCTGGATCCCGGGTCCGAGCGCGTGACGCTCGGGCTCGCCGAGACGGCCGCGCCGGGGGAATGGATCCTCCGCCTGTCGTTCCGCGGCACGCTCAACGATCGGATGGTCGGCTTCTACCGCTCGACCTACCAAGACGACGGCGCGTCGCACGTGATCGCGTCGACGCACTTCGAGGCGACGGACGCCCGGATGTGCTTCCCCTGCTGGGACGAGCCGGATCTGAAGGCCGTCTTCGGGATCACCCTCGTCGTTCAGGACGGGTTGACCGCGCTGTCGAACGCGCCCGAGGTCGTGCGGGAAGCGCTCGACCTCGGGCGCGTTCGCGTGCGGTTCTCGGACACGATGGTGATGTCCACCTACCTGGTGTGCATGATCGTCGGCCGGCTCGTCGTGACCGAACCGGCCGACGCCCGCGGCGCACCGGTCCGCGTCGTCAGCCGGCCCGGCAAGGAACACCTCGCCGGGTTCGCGAACCGGGTCGGCGTCTTCGCGCTCAACTGGTTCGCGGACTACTACGACATCCGGTACCCGGAGGCGAAGCTCGACCAGGCCGCGATCCCCGACTTCGCCCAAGGCGCGATGGAGAACACCGGCCTCGTCACCTACCGGGAGACGCTGCTCCTGATCGACGAGGCGCTCGCGACGTACGTGGAGCGCGTGGACGTGGCAGAGACGATCGCGCACGAGCTCGCGCACATGTGGTTCGGCGACCTCGTCACGATGCGCTGGTGGAACGGCATCTGGCTGAACGAAGCGTTCGCGACTTTCATGTCATACCTCTGCGTCGACGACATGGAGCCTTCGTGGAAGGTCTTCGACGTCTTCCAGCGGATCAGGGCGAACGCCTTCGAGATCGACGCGCTCGAGACGACGCGGCCGATCGAGTACCCGGTCCACTCGCCGAACGAGGCGAGCGGGATGTTCGACACGTTGACCTACACCAAGGGCGGGGCCGTGCTACGGATGCTCGAGCAGTGGCTCGGCCGCGAGCGGTTCCGTGACGGGATCCGCCGCTACCTGCGCACCCACGCGTACGCGAACACCGAGACCCACGACCTCTGGGACGCGATCGGCGAAGAGACGGGCGAGCCGGTGCGACGGATCATGGACGCCTGGATCTTCCAACCGGGCTATCCCGCGATCACTGTGGGTCGGGACGGAGAGAACCTCCGGTTCGCGCAGAAGCGGTACCGCCCGTCGGATCCGGACACCGAGACCACCTGGCCCGTCCCGCTGATCGTCCGGCAGGCTTGGCAAGGCAGTGAGCAGCAGGGGAGCGAGCAGATCGATCGGGTGCTGGTCGAAGCGGAAGGCCTGACCCTCCCGATCGCGTCATCGGACGCCGTCGTGATCGGCAACGCGGGCGGCGCGAGCTTCGTGCGGGTCTTCTACGACGACGACCTGCGCGCGCGGCTCACCGCGGGCGCGGCCGAGCACCTCACGCCGGCAGAGCGACAGTGCCTGGTCGACGACCTGTGGGCGTCGGTCGTCGCCGGCGACGCTCCGGCGTCGTCGTTCATCGACCCCGTGGCCGGCTTCCACGGCGAGACCGACCCCTCCGTGTGGCAGGCGATCGTCGCCGGCCTGGTCTGGTGCGACCGGTTCCTCGACGGGGAAGCCCGCGAGCGGTTCCGGGACTTCGTCCGCGCCCTGGTCCGGCCCGCGCTCGACCGGCTCGGGTGGGAGCGGCGTGAGGACGAACAGGATCTGGACCGCGAGCTCCGCGGCGACCTGATCCGCACGCTCGGCGTCCTGGGCGACGATCCCGAGACGCAGGCGGCCGCGCGGGAGGCGGAGGCGGAATCGCGATCTGGCGCCGACGTCGAGCCGTCGGTCGCGGCCGCCGCGGTGGACGTGGTCGCGTTCGTCGGCGGGCCGGAGGACTACGAGCGCTTCCGCACGCGCGCCAAGGAGGCGCCGACGCCGCAGGAGCACGACCGGTACCTCTACGCGCTCACACGGTTCCGTGACCCGTCCCTGTTCGAGCGAACGCTCCGGGCGACGTCGTCGAAGGACATCCGGGCGCAGGACGTTCCATTCGTGCTCGCCCGGGCGCAGTTCCACCGTGACCTCGGAGCCGTGGCGTGG
The DNA here is from genome assembly GCA_046726095.1 of Actinomycetota bacterium. Lineage (GTDB taxonomy): Bacteria > Actinomycetota > UBA4738 > UBA4738 > HRBIN12 > AC-51. The sequence continues at coordinate 6,467 of JBKOZW010000177.1, read as the reverse complement.
CGCTTCGTCCGGGACAACTGGGACGACATCCTCGGGCGGATCGCGCCTTCGAACGTGATCGCGCTGTCGGCGGGGATCCGGACGCTGACCGATCCCGACGTCGTCGCCGACGTCCAGTCGTTCTTCGCGCAGCACGACATCCCGCAGAACCACCTGATGCTGCTCCAGGCGCTGGAGCGCCAGCGGGTCTTCGCCGCCCTCCGCCAGCGGGCCGCCGGCGAGCTGGCCGCGCGTTTCGCCGGCTGATCGCGGGCCGTCAGTCGGTGTCGTCGGGATCCGTCACGTCGACGGTCGCCGTCAGGTCCGCGGGATCCGCGTTGCCGCCGGAGATCACGAGAGCGACTCGCTCGTCCGGCTGGGGCATGTAGCCCCCCGACAGCACCGCGGCCAGCGGAGCAGCCGCGCCCGGTTCGGCGGCGACCCGGCACTCCTCCCACAAGAGCCGCCGCGCGCGCGCCACGGCGTCGTCGGACACGAGCACGACGCGTTCGACGTGGCGGCGGACGATCGCGAGCCCGATCATCCCCGCGCGGCCGGCGCCGAGCGAGTCCGCCGCGATCCCTCCGACCTCGACGTCAACCGGCTCGTTCGCCGCGAGCGCCGCCGTGATCGTGGGGCATCGCTCCGTTTCGACGCCGATCACGCGGACATCGCTTGCGAACCACGAGGCGATCCCCCCGATCAAGCCGCCGCCGCCCACCGCCGCGATCACGGTGTCCAGCAGCGGCTCCTGGTCCGCGAGCTCGAGGGCGAGCGTCCCCTGCCCGGCGACCACGGCCGGCTGGTCGTAGGGGTGCAGGAACGCGGCGCCTGTATCGAACGCTCGTTCCTCGCACGCCGCGAACGCCTCCGGGTAGTAGCCGTCGATCACGTGGACGGTGGCGCCGTAGGACCGGATCCGCTGCACCTTGATCGGGGTCGACGTCGACGGCACGAAGATCTCGGCGGGATGCCCCAGGCGATTCGCCGCGTACGCGACGGCGAGGCCGAAGTTCCCCCCGGACGCCGCGAGCACGCCGCTCTCGTCGATGTCGGCCGTGAGCATCCGGTTGAACGCGCCGCGCGGCTTGAACGACCCGGTGTGCTGGAGGAGCTCGAGCTTCAGTATGAGCCGGCCCGGCACGCCGAAGGCGTTCCGCTCGAGCTCCGCGGTCGGTGTCCGACGGACCCACGTCCCGAGGAGGTCGCTCGCGTTCTCGACGTCGAACCGCGTCACGTCGAGCGGCTGCTCGCCCGGAGACAAGGTGCCCATCGGGAGGTGATGCAACCATGCGTGCCGACCCAGGTCCATCCCCGGCGTGGCCCCGTTTGACGTCCCAGGGTGGCGCACATACCGTTCGTACCCGAACGACCGGGCCGAGCGACGGTCGCGGGAGGCGGGAGCGACGAGCGAGCACGCGGTGATCGAAGGCGTCGAAGTCTCGACCGATCACTGGATCGGAGGAGAGCGCGTCGGATCGATCGAGCGGTTCGAGGACGTCTCGCCGATCGACGAGCAGGTGATCGCCGGGGTCGCGCGGGGCGGCGAGGGCGAGGCCCGCGCGGCCGTCGCCGCCGCGCGCGACGCGTTCGAGGGATGGAGTCGGACGTCGCCGAAGGAACGTTCGGAGGTGCTCCACCGGATCGCTGACGGCGTCGAGTCGCGCATCCCCCAGCTGGCTCCGGTCGAGACCCGGGACAACGGCTCGCTACTCCGGTCCCACCTGCGCTCCGTGATGCCGCGCGTCGCGCGGAACTTCCGGTTCTTCGCCGACCGGCTGCTCGAGCTGGAGGGGAGCGCCGACGCCCACCATGACGGGTTCGCCGAGCACGTCGCGTGGGATCCGGCGGGCGTGACCGTCGTGATCAGTCCGTGGAACGCCCCGCTGATGCTCGCGACCTGGCGGATCGCGCCGGCCCTCGCGGCCGGGAACACGGTCGTCCAGAAACCGCCGGAGTGGGCGCCGCTCACGGCGTCGCTGCTCGCCGACGTCGCGCGCGGCGCCGGCCTCCCCGACGGCGTGTTCAACGTGGTCCAGGGGATCGGTGGGGAGGCCGGCGCCGCGCTCACGGGCGAACCCGGTGTCGCGCGGATCGCGTTCACCGGGTCGGTCGGGACGGGCCGGCTCATCGCGGCGGCCGCGGCGATCAACCTCACGCCGGTCTCGCTCGAGCTCGGCGGCAAGTCGCCGTTCGTGATCTTCGCCGACGCCGACCCAGACGCGGCGCTCGCGCAGGCGATCAACCAGTTCGACAACGCCGGGCAGGTCTGTCTGGCAGGAACCCGCCTCCTGATCGAGAGGTCGATCTACGACGACTTCCTCGAGCGGTTCGCCCAAGCGGCCGGCCGGATCCGGCAGGGCGATCCGCGCGAGGAGGCGACCGATCTGGGACCGTTGATCACCCGAAAGCATCTGGAGCGCGTCGACGGGTTCGTCCGGCGCGCGCAGGCGGATGGCGCCCGGCTCGCGTTCGGCGGCGGGGTCGATCCAGGCCTCGGCGGCCTCTACTACCGCCCGACGCTGTTCGTGGACGCGCCGGCCGGGTCGGAGATCCAAACCCAGGAGGTGTTCGGGCCCGTCCTGACGGCACAGTCGTTCGCGCACGAGGACGAAGCCGTCGAGCTCGCGAACGCGACGGACTTCGGTCTCGCGGCGACGGTCTACACCGGCGATCCGGAACGCGCCCGTCGGGTCTCGGAGCGGCTCGTCGCCGGGACCGTTTGGGTGAACTGCTTCTTCGTCCGCGACCTGAACGCGCCCTTCGGCGGCTCGCGGAACTCGGGCATCGGACGGGAAGGAGGCGTGTGGAGCTTCGACTTCTACGCGGACGTGAAGAACACCGTGATCGCGCCGACGCGACGACAAGGAGGCGGGAGCTATGGGTGAGGTCGTGGGGGCCGGACTCGTGGCGCACGTGCCCACGATCATGCTGCCCCAGGATGTCCGGCTCGAGATCAACGAGGGCAAGGAGATCAGCCTCGTCCCCGGACTCCAACGGCTCCGGACCGAGGTGTTCGACCGCCTCGCGCCCGACACCGTGATCGTGTTCGACACGCACTGGGAATCGACGTTCGAACACATCGTCACGTCGCACGAGCGGCGGCAGGGGCACTTCACGAGCCACGAGCTCCCACGCGGCATGAGCGCGATCCCGTACGACCTGCCAGGGGATCCCGGGCTCGCCCGCGCGATCGCGCATCAGGCGGAGGGACGGGATGACATCTGGATCTTGGCCTGCGACGACCCGTACCTCCCGATCTTCTATGGAACGGTCAACATCTGGACGTTCCTGGGCGACCCAGGGACGGCGTGGGTCAGTGTCGCGGTGAACCAGACCTGCACGACCGAGGATTTCCTGCTGTTCGGCGAGCTGATCGGCAACGCGATCGCGGAGCTCGACCGCCGCGTGGTGCTGCTCGCCTCGGGTGGGATGACCCATCGCTTCTTCCCGTTCCGCGAGCTTCGGCAACGGGAGAGCCAGAAGGCGCCCGACAACATCTTCGACATGGCGTACTACGAGGCCGATATGAAGGTCCTCGATCTGATGCGGCGAGGCGACCACGCCGGCGTGATCGAGGGCATGCCCCACTACCGGAAGGCTCACCCCGAGGGCAAGTTCGGGCACTACCTCATGATGGCGGCGGCGATCGGCGGTGCGCGCTGCGCCGCCCCGGGCGAGCCGTTCAGCGAGTACGAGGCGTCCGTGGGCACGGGTCAGGTCCACATCTGGTTCGAGCGTCCGGGCGACGGATGGACGGGAGCGGGATCGGCCGCCTGAGCGGCCGCCCGCACGAACGAGCCCGCGGGAGAGGGGGATCCGCATGGCGGATGCGACAGGTGGGTACGAGCGGCTCGGCGAGAAGCGGCTGACGCTCGTCGATGTGATCGCCCAGTCGGTGGGGTTCATCGGCCCCGTGTTCAGCGCCGCTTTCTTGATCCCGCTGATCGCGGGGTTCGGCGCGTCGGGCAAGGGAGCAGGGATCGCGACGCCGTTCGCCGTGATCGTCGCCGCGATCGGGACGCTCGCGCTCGGATGGATCGTGGCGCAGTACGCGAAGCGGGTGCACGCCGCCGGATCCCTGTACGACTACGTCTCGATGGGGTTGGGCAAGCCCGTCGGGGGGTGGGCCGGCTGGATCTACTACGGGGGCACGACGGTCCTTGCCTCGGCGATCGTGGTGCTCGTCGGCTGGTTCATCCGAGCCGTCCTGGACACGTTCGAGGTCTCGACGGTCATGCCGATCTGGGCGTGGTCGATCGTGTACGTCGTGATCGTGTTCCTGATCCTGGCGGCCGGCGTCCAGATCTCGACGCGGCTCCAGCTGACGCTCGCGCTCGTCTCGGCGCTCGTCGTCCTGGTCTTCTTCATCGACGTGATCCTGAACGCGCCGTCGAACAGCCTGAAGGCGTTCAACCCGGCGGAGGCACCGGACCTGTCGAGCCTGCTCTTCGGCGTCCTTTACGGGGTGCTGATCTTCGTCGGGTTCGAGACCGCCGCGAACCTGGCCGAGGAGACGGCGGACCCCAAGCGGTCGATCCCGAAGGCCGTGTTGCTGTCGATCGGCATCGTGACCGTGTTCTACATCATCGCGGCGTACGCCCAGGTCGCCGGGTTCGGATTCGACACGACGATCCTGACGTCGCCCCAGGTCGCGAACGCCGGGCCGCTGTTCGTCCTCGGATCGCCGGATTTCTACGGCTCCGAGGCGGTCCTGAAACTGCTGCTCGTCGTCGTGCTCCTCGACGTGATGGCCGTCGGATTGGGCGCCGCCACGGCGTCGACGCGCGGGATCTTCGCGCTCGCGCGGGACCGGCGGCTCCCCGGCGCCCTCGCCGCGACGCGGCGAGGCAACCCGGTCGCGGCCGCCGCGGTCGTGGCGATCGTGTCGGCGTTCTTCGTGCTCTGGACCAAGGCGAGCGAAACCCTGTTCACGAACGGGATCCAGGTGGACTTCCAGACGCCGCACCCGGTGGCCGTCTTCCAATGGCTGTCCACGTTCGGCGGCTTCGCGCTGATGATCGTCTACGGCGTGATGGCGCTCGGCGCGTTCGTCGGTCTGCACGACCACCCGAACCAGGTCGGAGTGTGGGTCGCAGGACTCCTCGGGCTGGCGATCGCGGTGCTCGCGATCTTCGGCGGGATCTACAAGCAGCCGGTGCCGTTCAACCTCGTGTGGAAGGCCGTCCTCGCATGGGTGGTTCTCGGCGCGATCGTGATGCTCCTGGTCCGCGGGCGCGAGCCGGCGAGCGAGGCGTTGGACGAGCTTCGGGCGTGAGTCGAGAAGGAGCATGACCGAGCCCGAACGGCCGCTGCGCCTCGATGCGACGCGCGAGGAAGCCCTCGAGCACGCCGCGAAGCTCGTCGCGGAGGCGTGGCGGTCGTTCGATCGGCCGCGGCCGGAGGAGCCGCCGCTCGACGAACGCGTCCGCGAGCTGATCCGGGCGGCGCTGCCGGAGGATCCGGTGCCCGTCCACGAGGCGCTCGACGACGCCGCCCGGATCCTCGACGAGTCGATCGCCCAGCCGCGGCCACGCTACTTCGCCTTCATCGGCTCTTCGGGCCTGGAGATCGGGACGATCGGCGATCTCCTCGCGCAGACCTACGACATCAACCTCGCGGTCGATGCGCGCGCCGCCACGGTCGTCGAGCATCAGGCGGTGCGGTGGGTGGCCGAGTTCGTCGGCTACCCGTCGGCGGGGGGCGCCTTCACGAGCGGCGGGACGATCAGCAACCTCACGGCGATCGCGGCGGCGCGGGAACGCGCCCTGCCCGGCTCGCGGCACCGCGGCCTGGCCGGGTCGCGCCCCGCGGTCTATTGCTCCGAGGAGGTCCATTACTCCGTCACGCGGGCCGTCGAGCTGCTCGGGATCGGATCGAACAACCTGCGCGCGATCCCGCTCGACGGTCTCCGGCGTATGCGACCGGACCTGCTGGCGGACGCGATCGATGCCGATCTGGCGGACGGGGTCACCCCGGTCGCGGTCGTCGCCACCGCCGGAACCACACTGACGGGCGCCGTCGACCCGTTGGCCGGGCTCGCAGACGTCAGTGAGTCCCGCGACGTCTGGCTCCACGTGGACGGGGCGTACGGCCTGCCTGCGGCGGCCGTCCGCCCCGCCCTGTTCGATGGGCTCGAGCGTGCCGACTCGTCTTCGATCGACGCGCACAAGTGGCTCTACGTTCCCAAGGCGTGCGGGGTGGTGATGAGCCGGCATCCGGGCGTGTTCGCCGGCGCCTTCGCGCACGAGGAGGGCTACCTGCCGCACCAGCGCTTCGAGCTGCACGCGGCCGACATCACGCTCGAGTACTCGCGACCGTTCCGGGCGCTGAAGGCGTGGCTCGCTTTCCGCGCGCACGGCGCTCGCCAGTTCCGCGACGCGATCGCCCGGAACCTGGACGAGGCGGAGCTCCTTTACCGCCACGCGCAGACCACCGAAGACTTCGAGGTGATGGAGGCGCCGCCGCAGCTCTCGATCACGCCGATC
>JBKOZW010000176.1:0-6309 GCA_046726095.1 Actinomycetota bacterium | reverse complement strand
CCAGTTCTCGCGGGAGAACCGTCTCAAGAAGGCGTTGGGTCCGGTCGCCGGCGACCGCTATGACTTCGTCTTCCTCGACTGTCCACCGTCGCTCGGCTTGCTCACGATCAACGCGCTCACGGCGGCCGAGGAGCTCATCGTGCCGATCCAGTGCGAGTACTACGCGCTCGAAGGTCTCGGTCAGCTCCTTCGGAACGTCAACCTGGTCCAGCAGAACATCAACCCGGAGCTCCGGCTGACGGGGATCGTGATGACGATGTTCGACCCGCGCACCAAGCTCTCGGAGCAGGTGGTCGATGAAGTCCGCCGATTCTTCGGCGAGGTGGTGTACGACGTCATCATCCCGAGGACCGTCCGTCTCTCCGAAGCCCCCGGGTTCGGTCAACCGATCACCGTGTACGACCCCCGGTCCAAGGGTGCGGACTCCTACCGCAAGCTCGCCAAGGAGGTCGCCGGCCGACCCCGACCGGACGCCCCGATGCCGGTCTTCGACGAGCTTCCGACCGTCGTCGTCTCCAAGCCCACCACGGACGAGGCGGCTCCGGACCCGGACGGTGACGAGCCGTCCCCAGCAGAGCCGCCCGCCCTGCGGGTCGAGACGCCTGGCCCGCAACCGGAACCGGAAGAGCCCGCCTCGGAAACGGGCGCCGAGCCCGAGGCGCCGGCGTCTCAGACCGGCCCGCTCGCCAAGGCAGAGGCACCCGCCGAGCCCGCCCCCGGAACCGATGCTCTCCCGGCGCCTCCCGCACCCGACGTCGCCCACGCCGAGGACGGTCTGTGGGACGAGGCCGCCCGGACGGAGCGGAAGGTGCGTCCGCCCCGCGCCGCCGTGGCCCCGGGGAAGCTTCCCGAACGCCGCGTCGTGGTGATCGCCGAGGATTCCGAGATCGACATCGAGGCCGCGAAGGAGCCGCTCGTGCAGGTTCCCAACGGGCGCGTCTCGACCGAGGACGGACGAGCCGCGGCCGACATCGGCGGAACGCTGCAGGACGAGGGGGAGAGCCCGAAGCGACGTTGGCGGCTGTTCCGTAAGGGAGGCGGATGATGTCCAAACGCGGCGGGTTGGGGCGAGGCTTGTCGGCGCTGATCCCCGGCGCGCCCGAGGCGGGCGAGGCTCCCTCGGGCCTGATGGAGGTGCCTGTCAACGCCGTCGCGCCGAACCCGAAGCAGCCGCGGACCCGCTTCGACGACGAAACGATCGCCGCCCTCGCCGCCTCGATCCGCGAGGTCGGGATCCTCCAGCCGCTCGTCGTCCGGAGAGCAGGGGACGGCCGCTACGAGCTGATCGCCGGAGAGCGCCGGCTCCGCGCCGCGAAGGCGGCGGGCCTCGCGAGCGTCCCGATCGTCCTGCGGGATTCGGAAGATGCGGACCTCTTGCGCGAGGCGTTGATCGAGAACATCCACCGTGAGGATCTGAATCCGATCGAACAGGCGGAGGCGTTCAAAGCTCTCCTCGGCGAACTGGGGCTCAAGCAGGAAGAGCTCGCGGACCGCGTCGGTGTGTCGCGGTCACACATCGCGAACACGATCCGGCTGTTGGCGCTTCCACTCGATGTCCAACAGTTCCTCGCCGATGACAAGATCACGGCCGGTCACGCGAGAGCGGTGCTCTCGCTGGGCGACAAGGACGCCATGTCGTCGCTCGCCACACGGATCGCAGCGGAGGACCTCTCGGTCCGACAGACCGAAGACATCGTCCGCCGTTTCGTCGAGGCACCGAAGGACGCGGCGGAGAAGCGCCGTGTCGCGGAGGCGATCACCGAGCAGCCGGACGCGAACCTCGCCGAGGTCGAGGAGATCCTGTCCGAACAGCTCGCCACCCGGGTCTCGATCCAGATGAGCGCCAAGCGGGGGAAGGTTGTGATCGAGTTCGGGTCGCCGGACGACCTCGAGCGGATCGTGTCCGAGATCATCGGTTCCGGGCCCGGCTTGGCGCCCGATTAGGGACGCGACGCTGCCGAGCGTAGGATAACGTCACACAAGTCCCTGAGCGCCATCCCACGAGCCTGGGCGGCCATAGGGACGAGCGAGGTCTCGGTCATCCCGGGCGACACGTTCACCTCCAGGACCCAGGGTCGATCCTGATCGTCGACGATCAGATCGACGCGCGTCAGATCGCGCAGGCCGAGGGCCTGTGCGACCTGACGCGCCAGGTGCGTGACCGTGGCCGCCGGCTCGTCCTCGAGCCGCGCCGGACAGAAATACTCGGTGGCTCCCGCCGTGTAGCGAGCGGCATAGTCGTAGACGCCGTCTTTCGGGACGATCTCGACCAGGGGCAGCGGTTCCAACGTCTCGCCCACCAGTGCGGCGGCGACCTCTCGACCCTCGATCTTCGCCTCGATCACGGCGGCGCCGCTGTACGAGAGCGCGGCCATCACCGCCGCAGGCAGGTCGGCGGCTCGATCGACGAAGCCGACGCCCAGGGCGGACCCGCTCCGCGACGGCTTCACGACGCAGGGCAGCCCGATCCGCGACACGACCTCGCCGAGCGCAGCTCCGGCTCCCAGATCGCGGAGCGCCCAACCCTCGACGACGACCCACGGGGGGGTGGGGATCCCCTCGCGTGCCATGGCGTCTTTCGCGAGGACCTTGTCGAACGCGATCTCGCATCCGAAGGGTGCGGTGCCCGTGTACCGCACGTCGAGGAGATCGAGGAGCCGCTGGACCGTCCCGTCTTCGCCCTCTTTGCCGTGCAAGGCCAACCAGCAGAGGTCGGGGCGACGCTCACCGAGGGACTCGACCAACGACGTTTCGCCAGGGTCCACGATCCAGGCTTCGTGGCCGAGGTCGATGAGCGATGCCGTCATACGCTGACCGCTCCGGAGCGACACGTCGCGTTCCGGCGTGCGCCCGCCGGCGAGGACCGCGATCCTCATGACCCCCGCAGGCTCCGGTAGAGCTCTTCCTCGTCCTCGAGGAGCCTCCCGAGCCGCGCCACGCCCTCCAGGATCCGCTCCTCGGTCGGGTAGCAGAACGCGAGGCGCATCCGGTCGCGGCCTCGCCCGTCGGGGTAGAAGGCGCTCCCGGGTACGTAGGCCACTCGCCGCTCGACCGCCGCGGCGAGCATCGCGGTCGTGTCGAACCACTCGGGGAGGGAGACCCACACGTAGAACCCGCCCGCGGGCCGGGTCCACGCCGCCGTCGGCGGGAAGTGCTTCCCGACCGCATGCAGCATCGCGTCGCGCCGCGAGCGATACGCCGCGACGAGATCCTCGAGCGCGCCGCGCCATCGCGCCTCGTCGGAGAACCAGCGCTCCGTGAGGAGCATCGTGAAGTTGGATCCGCACAGGTCCGCGGCTTCCTTCGCGAGGACGATCCGCTGGATCACGGATGGATCGGCAAGCACCCACCCGACGCGCACGCCTGGAGAGAAGGTCTTGGAGACCGTGCCGAGATAGATCACGTTGTGCGGGTCGAGGGACCGCAGGCAGGGGAGCGGCTCTCCTTCGAACCGGAGCAGGCCGTACGGGTTGTCCTCGACGATCGGGATCCCGGCTTCGCGGCACAACGAGACCAGGTGCTCGCGACGGGAACGCGACATCGTCACGCCCGCGGGATTCCCGAAGTTCGGGACCGTGTAGACGAACGTCGGCCGCTCGCCGCGCACGATCGCGCGCTCGAGATCCTCGACGATCATCCCGTCGTCATCCGTCTCGAGCGTCAGGAACCGCGGCTGGTACGCGGCGAAGGCCGTCAGCGCGCCGACGTACGACGGTGCTTCCACCGCGACCGTGTCCCCGGGATCGATGAAGATCTTCCCGAGGAGATCGAGTGCCTGCTGCGCGCCGGTGGTGACGACGACGTCGCCCGGGTCGGCCGCGACGTCTTCCTCCGCCATCAGCATCGAGAGCCGCTCCCGGAGCGCGAGCTGTCCCTGCCCGCCGCCGTACTGGAGAGCCTGCGATCGTGACTCGGCGAGCACCCCGGTCGTGACGTCCAGGAGGGCTTGCGCCGGAAGGGCATCGACGAACGGCATCCCGCCGGCGAGCGACACCACGTCCGGCCGAGACGCGACCGCGAAGAGGGCGCGGACCTCGGATGCGGACATGCCGGTTGTGCGCTCGGCGTAGCGGTCGACGAAACGATCGATCGAGAACTCGGCCATGGGGATCGAAGGAAGAGGCTCAGCCTAGCATCAGGCTTGGGTCGACCCTCGGAGGCCTTCTGCATCAGACGGGGGAGGCGGTAGAGGGATCGTTCGCGTCGGTGCCGCCGTTCCTCGTCGAGGCCGACCGATCACGAGGTAGATGATGGCCCCGAATACGCTGATGAGCGCGATCACGATGACCCAGATCAGTTTGTTGCCGTTCTGGAACATCGAATCATCCGGGACGCGGATACAGTCGACGAGCGCGAAGATCCACACCGCGATGCTCGCCAGCCAGAGCACGATGAACGCCACGACGAGCGAGTCCATCAGCCCGTCACCCCCGGGATGATCTCGTCCGCGATCAGCTCGAGCATCTCGATGTCGTCGTAGAGCTCGTGGTTCAGGAAGATCCGCTGCACGCCCGCATCCGTGTACTCGCGGAGACGAGCGAGCGCCCGTTCGGTCGAGCCGACGATGAAGCCGACCTCGGCTTGTTCTCGGTACTCGTCGAACGAGGTCGCGCCGGGATCGATCGCCTGCGCTCGTCGCAGCTTCTCCAGGTACTCGTCCTCGGTCCGCCCGACGAAGAACCACGTCATCATCGACGTGACGAGCGCATCGGGATCGCGTCCCTCCGATCCGACGCCGGCGCGCGCGCGAGCGAAGCGCTGCTCGACCTCGGCGGGCGTTCCCCCGACCGTGTTGAACTCGTCGGCGTACCGTCCGATCAGCCGCCGCATCCGGGGACCCACGGTGCTGCCGCCCAGGATCAGTGGAGGATGCGGGCGCTGCATCGGCTTGGGGAGCATCTCCGCATCCACCAGCCGGTAGTGACGCCCGTCGTGCGAGAACCGGTCCTGCGTGAGGAGCCCCAGCACGATCGGCACCTGCTCCTCGAGCCGTCGCCATCGTTCTTCGACGTCGGCGAACGGGAAGCCGAACTGCGTGTGCTCCTCCTCCCACCATCCGGCACCCATCCCGATCTCCACGCGCCCGCCGCTGATCTCGTCGACCGTCGCCGCGGCCTTGGCGAGCAGCGCGGGCTGACGGAACGTGACGGGAGAGACGAGCGTTCCGAGGCGGATCCTCGACGTCCGAGCGGCCAGCGCGCCCAGCAGCGTCCACGCATCGGTCGACCCGCGTCCCGAGATCCCTCGCGCGCTGAAGTAGTGGTCGGAGCGGAACAGCCCGTCGAACCGGAGCCGCTCGCAGGCCTCTGCGAGTGCGACCCAATCGCTCCACCGCACACCCTGCTGTCCCTCCACCATCAGGCAGACGCGCACGCGCGTAGCCTAGCCGCCGATGTCGGGTCGGCCGGACGTGGTCAGCGAGCGCGAGCGGGTGCGCCGTGCGGTCCTGCTGGGCCTGCTCCTGGGGGCCGTCCTGTCCCTTGCGGCGCGCGCGGCGCGCGCCGGCCGTTAGCCGAAGAACCGCCGCGCGCCGCCCGCGACCGCGCGGGCGACGCGCGGCGCGAACCCATCGTCCCCGATCAGCGAGGCCTCGAGGTCGTTCGCCGGGACGAGCGGCTCGATCTGCACCGCCGGCATCCTCGTTTCCCGCAGCATGCCGACCGTGAGTCGCTGGAGGCGTCCGCGACGGCCGAACTCCCGTTCGAGCTCCTCCAGGATCAGCTCGGCGAGCCGACGGCCGGCGGGGGAGTAGGTCGTGGCGCTCCCGAAGTACGAGCAGGTCGGCCCGCTCGCCTCGGGGACACCGGGCCCGAGGTGCAGCGACAGACACAGCGACGCGTCGAGGTCGTTCGCCGCTCGCGCCCGATCGGAGGGCGTCGCCGGCTCGTCCTGCATGATCTCGGGCTTGGCGCCGAGCGCGCCCAGCCGTTCCGCGAGCGCGATGGCCATCGCGACGCGGACCCCTTCCCGGTCCTCGTCCGATCCATCGATGGCTTCGATCGCGATCACGCGGCCGTCGATCGAGCCATGCATGTCGCGGAGCTGCTCCGTCTCGCGGACGAGCGCCCGGCCCGGAACACCTTCCAGCGGCCGCATCCGCTCGACGGTCGCGATCGTCTGGAGGCCGACCATCCCGTCGGGCTCGTTGCCGACGTTGCGCTGGAACTCGCGGACCGCGCGGTCGGTGATGGGTCCGTACACGCCGTCCTGCTTCCCGGCGTCGAACCCGAGCGCGTTCAACTTCCGTTGGAGCTCACGGACGTCATCGCCGCGGAACGGCGGGGCGTGCAGGTACAGCGTCCGGTCGCC
>JBKOZW010000175.1:0-2685 GCA_046726095.1 Actinomycetota bacterium | reverse complement strand
AGGGCCGTACCCTGTCGCGGTGAAGATCGGGATCCTGACCGGCGGCGGCGACGTCCCGGGGCTGAACGCGTGTATCAAGGCCGCGGTCAACCATGCCTCTTCGGAAGGGCATCAGGTCGTCGGGATCCGGCGCGGCTGGGGTGGGCTCCTGGCGATCGACCCGTCCAACCCGCTCTCGGTCCAGGTCAACACGATCCCCCTCGATCCCGGCGTCGTCCGGACGATCGACCGGACGGGTGGCACCTTCCTGCACACGTCTCGCACGAACCCCGCCAGGGTGATGGCGTCCGACGAACCGGCGTTCCTCGACGACGGGCGAGACGACGAGGGGCCGCGAGATCACACCGGGCACGTCCTGGAGGTGATCGGTGAGCTCGGGCTCGCGGCGCTCCTGCCGATCGGCGGCGACGATACGCTCTCGTTCGCGCTGCGGCTCCACACGGAGGGTGTCCCGGTCGTGGCGGTCCCGAAGACGATGGACAACGACGTGTACGGGACGGATTACTGCATCGGCTTCTCGACCGCGGTGAGCCGGACCGTCAACTTCGTCCACCAGCTCCGGACCTCCGCCGGCTCTCACGAGCGGATCACGGTCGTGGAGGTCTTCGGTCGCAACAGCGGAGAGACCTCGCTCGTGTCCGCCTACCTGTCCGGGGTCGACCGGGCGGTGATCTCGGAGGTCCCGTTCGATCCGGACCGCCTCGCGAAGCTGCTGATGGAGGACAAGCGCGAGAATCCGAGCAACTACGCCATGATGACGATCAGCGAGGGCGCGTCCGTGATCGGTGGCGGGGTCGTCGAGACCGGGAACGCGGACGCGTACGGGCACCGCAAACTCGGCGGCATCGGGCACCAGACGACGGAGCTCCTCCGCGAACGCACCGGCGAGGGCATGATCTATCAGCAGCTCGGCTACCTGATGCGCTCGGGCTCGCCCGATTCCCTCGACCTCATGGTGGCGTTCAACTACGCGATGCTGGCGACGGACCTGGTCCTGGGTGGGGCGTCGGGCCGGCTGGTCGCCCTGCGGGGCGGGAACTACACGGACGTGCCGCTCACCCTCACCGGTGAAGGCCAGAAGCGGGTCGACGTCGACGCGCTCTACGACGTCGACGCGTACCGGCCGAAGCTACGCGAGGTGCAGGGTCAGCCGATGTTCCTGTCCTGAGTAGACTGCCGCGATGCCGGCGTACCGCGTGGATCTGCGCTCCGACACGGTCTCGACCCCGTCGCCCGCGATGCGCCGAGCGATGGCCGACGCCGAGGTCGGTGACGCGTGGTACGGCGACGACCCCACGGTCAATCGGCTGCAGGAGCGCGCCGCCGAGCTGACCGGCAAGGAGGCCGCGCTGTACGTCGCGACCGGGACGATGGCCAACCAGATCGGTGTGCGGCTGCACACGCACGGCGCCGGGCACCTGGTCGCGGCGGAGGAACGCGCCCACGTGGCGACCGTCGAGATGATGACGAGCGCCGTCTTGGCGGGGATCGCCTACCGCACCGGGACCGATTCTCCCAGGGGGTACGTGACCGCCGAGCTGGCGCGCGGGCTGCTGGAGCCCGACGAGGCGTTCGACGTCGAGGTGGTCGATCTCCTCGCGGTCGAGAACTCCGTCGGCGGGTACGGAGGCACGGTGCTGCCCGTCGAGGAGCTCCGCAAGGTCCGCCAGATCGCGACCGAGGCGGGGGTGCCCGTGCACATGGACGGCGCCCGGATCTGGAACGCCGCGGCCGCCGTGAATGCCCCCGTGACGGAGTGGACCTCCCAGGTCGACACGGTGATGTTCTGTCTCTCGAAGGGCCTCGGCGCGCCCGTGGGTTCGCTCGTCTGCGGCTCGGCAGAGCAGATCCGCGAGGCGCGGCGGATCTGGATCCTCTACGGGGGCGCCTGGCGGCAGGCGGGGATCGTGGCCGCCGCCGGCCTCGTGGCCTTGGACGAGGGGCGCGCGCGGATCCCCGAGGATCACACGCGCGCCCGGCGGCTCGCCGGGGCGATCGCGGAGATCGCTCCCGGGGCCGTCGATCCGGACATGGTCGAAACGAACATGGTCTTCGTGCACACGGAGGCGGTGGGGCTGGATGTACTCGACGCGATCGGGCGCCTCGCGGCCCTCGGCGTGGGCGCGGTGCCGGTCCCCGGCGCCGTGCGCATGGTGACCCACGTCGACGTCGACGACGACGGCATCGGCACGGCGATCGATGCGTGGCGGTCCATCGTCACGAGCGCTGCGAAGGAGTCCTGATGGGTCTGTTCCAGAAGTCGTACCCGCCGGAGATCGCCGCCCGGGTTCCTCCCGGGCAGCGGCTCGTGAAGACGTGGCCGGTTTTGCACTACGGGGGGATCCCGAAGTTCGACGGGGCCAACTGGGACATCCAGGTGAGCGGGCTCGTCGAGAACCCCTTCACGCTGTCGTACCAGGAGCTCCGCGCGCTTCCGAACGTCACGGTGGACGCCGACATGCACTGCGTGACGGGCTGGACCACCCTCGACAACACGTGGGAGGGCGTCTCGTTCCGCACGATCCTGGAGAGGGCGAAGCCGCAGCCCGCCGCGAAGTGGGTGACCGCGCACGGGGCGAACGGCTACACGTCGGATCTGTCGCTGGAGGCGATGGACGACGACGACGTGCTGCTCGCCTGGCGGAACCACGGGGAGGACCTGACGCCCGAACACGGATGGCCGCT
>JBKOZW010000174.1:0-5603 GCA_046726095.1 Actinomycetota bacterium | reverse complement strand
CCTCCGGAGTGCGGCAGACGCGGCCCCCCGGCGTCGGGATCCCATGGGCACGGAACAGGTCCTTGCCCATGTGCTCGTAGAGATCCATGCCTCAGTTCGTGGCGCTCAGCCGTTCGCTGAGCCAATGGGTGATCTCGCCCGTCGTGGCTCCCGGCGTGAAGATCCTCTCGACGCCCTCGTCGGCCAGCTTCGCGATGTCCTCTGCCGGGATGATCCCGCCACCGAAGATCACGATGTCCTCGGCGCCGCGCTCACGCAGGAGCCGTACCACCTTCGGGAACAGGGTCATGTGGGCTCCCGAATGGATCGAGAGCCCCACCGCGTCCGCGTCCTCCTGGATCGCGGCCTCCGCGATCTGCTCGGGCGTCTGGTGCAGACCCGTATAGATCACCTCGAAGCCCGCGTCGCGCAGTGCCCGAGCGACGATCTTCGCTCCTCGATCGTGCCCGTCGAGACCGGGCTTGGCGACGATCACGCGGTACTTCTCGGCCATGCGCCGAGTCTAGCGAACGACCAGGTTGGGGCCGGTCCGCCATGCGGCCGGCTCATGAGGGTCAGGCGAGGTCACGCGTCACGCTCCGGACCGTGACGTCCGAGCTGCTCATCGACGATCGCGTTTGCCCGCGCATGGCTCTGGGGATGCCCGGTCACCGCCTCGAGGAAGGGGTCACGGTCGAGGATCAACAGCTCCGCGGGGGTCGTCGTCGTGACCGTCGCGGTCCGAGGGACGTCGCGAAGGAGAGCGATCTCACCGATGTGGTCGCCGGAGGTGCGCTCGGCGATCACGGCGCCGTTCCGCGACACCCGGACGTCTCCGTGGAGGATCATCAGGAATCGATCGCCCACATCTCCCTGCCGGATCAGGACCTCTCCGGCCGGCACCTCGACGCGCCGGACGGACGCGACGATCCGCTCGATGGCCGGCGGCGGCAAGGGCGCGAAGATCGGCATCCTCCGCAGGAACGCGATCGTTTCGGCGTCGGGAGCTCTGGCCTCGCGGTCGATCGAGGAAAGGGGCCTCCAGACCCCCGCGACCACGATCGGCGCGAGGACGCCGACGATCACCAGGGTGGCGCGGATCCCGAACGCCGCGATCAGGATCGATGCGCCGGCCGAGCCGATCGCGAGTGCGATCGCCATCATCCCCTCGAGGATGCCGAACACGCGCGCGAGCGTGTCATCGGGCGCGAACCGCTGCAGGAGCGTGTTCCCGGCGACCCATCCGACGCTGCCGCCGGCGCCTGCCGACGCGAACAGCACCGGCGCCGTCGACGCCGCCGGCACCACGCCGATCAGGGCGATCGACCCCCCGAAAGCGAGCGTTCCTCCGGCCAGCGCCGGCGTCAGACGACGTCGTCCGACCAGACCGACGGCGAGCGCCGACCCCGCGAGGCCGCCGAGGCCCGAGGCGGAACTAAGGAACCCGGCCCAGCTCTCACCCTTGTCCAACAGAGAGATCGCCACGGCCACGAACAGGACGTCGAGCGCACCGATCGCCACCAGTCCTCCGGACAGCACGAGGAGGATGAGCCCGGTCCTTCGATGCCGGAAGAGGAAGCGGAACCCGCCCACCGAGCCGGTGAGCACGTCGTCGACATGCAGCCGCTGGGTCGGTTTCCTGCTCCTTCATCGAGATCCTGAGACCGGAGACGAGGATCGCGGCAGCCAGAACCACGACGGCGAAGATCGCGAAGACCTGCGCCGGGCCCCATCGCGCGAGCACGAGACCCGCCACGAAGGGGCCCACCACGATCCCCAAGCTCTCCGAGAAGGTCGAGACGGCGTTCGCCGCCGTCAGCTCTTCGGGGCCGTCCGAGACGCTGGGCAGCAACGCTGCCTGGGTCGGCCGAGTGAACATCAAGCTCGTGGCGGCGATCGTCGCGACGACCAAGGTAACGACGAAGGAGGCGCCCAACGCGAGCGCGGCGGCTACGAGCCCGAAAGCGACCGACTGACCGAGGTAGCTGATGAACAGCACCCGGTCCCTCCGGAAGCGGTCGCCGGCGTACGCGCCGAACGGAGCGAGCAACGCGGTCGGAACCAGCTGGACCACGGCCACGACACCCGCCGTGGAGGCGCCGCCGCGGTCGTACGCATACACGAGGATGGCCACCCAGGTCGCGTACTCAGCCATGTTGAACGCGAAGAACGCGAGCTCGATCCTGACGATCCTCGGGTCGCGGACGACCGCGCCGGCGACGGCGAATCGCTCTCGCATCCCGCGAAGGATGACACCCTCGTGGCGACGCCGCTGGGCGGACCTACGTCCTGATCTCCACGTTCGTCCAGACGTTCGAGTCGCCCGCAGGCTTCTTCGGCGAATTCCTCCCGTCGGTCCATGCCGGCAGCACCAGGTCGTCCGAGACCGCGATCTGGTTGTAGTCGCCGATGAAGCAACCGCACGTGAAGAACGACTTCCGCGCGTCGAAGGACGCGGTGGAGATAACGAAGTTCACCCACGACTGCCCGCCGTCGAGCGACTCGCCCTGGAACGTCGAGATCAGATGGTTCGCCGGATCAAGACGCGTGTCTTGCCAGATCGCGAACCAATGGCCACCCGAGTCCGTGCCGATCGCGGGGAAGAACTGATCACCGGGGGCCGCCTTCCCGTTCGCGGTGACGCTGATCGTCCGCGGGGCCGTCCACGTCGCTCCCCAGTCGTTGGAGGTCTGCAACGAGATGTCCGCCCCCGAGACCGTGCGGTTCACGCTGTTCTGGTAGACGAGCGCCAGACGGTGACGCGTGGCGTCGTAGGCCAACGACGGCGTGTTCGGGAACCGAACATCGCCCTTCCCGGGGAGGTTGTCGTTCGCGTTCGGGTTGTCGCGGAACCAGCCGGGCCGGTCCACCCGGACGATCGGACCGAAGCTCGCACCGCCCGTCGTCGAGCGTCCGAAGAACCACGCGTGGTCCTTGCTCGTGTTGCAGTCCTCCTGAACGAACGCGACGTTGAGACCGCCCCGGTCGTCCACGAGCGGGGTCGAGAACTGGTTGGCGGATGCGCCGACGCCCTTCGCGCCCGGAGCGTCCGGCATGATCGCGGTGTGCGCCCAGGTCGATGCCGAGGGGTTCGCCGTCGGGATCGCGTCGGTGTAGGCGGCCTGCACGGGGCAGTAATCGCTCCGAGCGTAGGAGCCACCGGTCATGTGGAACTTGGTGTACGTGACGTAGATCCTCCCGAAGTAGTCGCTCGACGGCGCGTTGTCGATCGCCATGAGCTCCTTGTCGTAGAACACCGATGCGTCGATCGAACCGTCACCGGCGTGGTTCGTGATCACGGTGGCGGGCTTCAGCGATGAGCTCCAGGTCGCGCCGCCGTCCACCGACTTCCACACCTGTACCTCGGAGGCCGGCGTGGTCGAGAAGTAGCAGAGGGTCGACAGGTAGAACGCGCGATCGCGGAGGCTGTACGCGACCGATGGATCGCTCGCGAAGCACCGTCCACCATCGAACGAGAACTTGGGATCCTTCCACTGGCTGTGCCAGGTACGCCCGCCGTCGGTGGTGTACCCGATCCAGAACCCGTCGCCCGTGTAGTCGTTCGAGGCGGCCACGGCGTTCATCGGGTTCACGAGGCTCTCGGCGATCGACGGCTCGTCTTGGGGCAGCGGCGGGTCGCTGTCCGCGTTCATCTGGACGTTGTCGAGCGTCGGCGCTCCGAGCGCGGCGGCTCGGCCGCCGCTCGTCGTCGAGACCACGATCTGCCCGGCCGCTTGGGCCGCTCGTTCACGGACACCGTTCGAGAGGCCCCCGTCCCAGCGCTGGACGTGCTTGACCCATCGCGGGACCTTGTGCGCGGACGCGATCGGAGCGGTGCCACCGGTCATGAGCGACGCGGCCGTCAGCAGGGCGACGGCGGTTGCGGCGGCAAACGCCGAGCGTGAAGGACGGATCGAGCGCAATGGTTTCCCCTCCCCTTGCTCGAGAACCTCTATCACGGCAGAGCGACGAGGATGTGTCAAGGGATGGAAGATCCGTTCGTAGACTGCACGGGATGGCGCGGAAGCGGATCACGATCAGACCCCCTGGTCTGAAACCGTCCACCAAGGTGGGGTCGCTCGGGCCCTATCGTGGCCGTTTGGGCCTCGCATGGGTCATCGCGCCCATCGTCGTGGGCGCCGTGATCCTGGTCGCCGGCTACTTCGCGATCGTCCGATAGTCTCCCGCGCCGATGCTGGACGCGTACTGCTGGCCCCGGTCGGTGCTGCCCGGAGAGACCGTCGCTCTCCACGCCTCGAGCGACGCGGCCGGATTCCGGATCGAGGTCGCACGCGACGGCGCCCACCGACGGGTCGTGTGGTCCGGCGAGGGCGCGGCCGGCGACCATGCCGTGCCGGAGGATGCCAGCTCCCAGGGGTGCGGGTGGCCGGCCGCGCTCGACGTCGCTATCGGTGACGACTGGCTCTCCGGTTTTTACGCCGTCACGCTGACGTCGGGCGACGAGCGCGCCGACGCGTTCTTCGTCGTCCGTCCCCGACCCGAGACACGCTCCCCGATCCTGCTGGTCCTGTCGACGTCCACCTACGACGCCTACAACGACTGGGGCGGCCCATCGCTGTACACGGGCGGTGTTCACGTCTCCTCCGAGCGGCCGCTCGCGCGCGGATTCCTCGTCAAACCGGAGCCACACCGGCGCAAGATGCAGCCCCTTCCCGACCGCGAGGGTCTCTGGTTCTTCGAATGGGCCGAGCCGCTCGGGCTCTCGGTCTGGAGCGGGGGCGCCGGCTGGTGGAACTGGGAGCGCCCGTTCGTCTATTGGGCCGAACGGAGCGGCTTCGACGTCGACGTCGCGATCTCGTCGGACCTCGACGCCGACCTCGTCCTCCTGGACGGACACCGCCTGATCCTGTCCGTCGGGCACGACGAGTACTGGTCCTGGCGCATGAGGGACCGGGTGGAGACGTTCACGGCCGCGGGTGGCAACGCGGCCTTCTTCAGCGGGAACACGTGCTTCTGGCAGATCCGGTTCGACGACGAGCACCGGGGCCTGACGTGCTTCAAGTACCGCGCCGACGACGACCCCGTCATCGGCACCCCAGACGAGCGTCTGCTGACCGCTCCCTGGTCGGACCGTCGGATCGGCCGGCCCGAGACGTCGACCACCGGTCTCACGTTCACCCACGGCGGCTACTCGCGCTACGGGCTCGGGGTGCCTCGAGGGTCCGGCGCGTACACGGTCTGGCGGCCCGACCACTGGATCTTCGAGGGCACGGGCCTGCGCTACGGGGACGCGATCGGCCTCGCCGACGCGATCGTCGCCTACGAGGTCGATGGGTGCGAGCTGACGGTGGGCGACGACGGTCTGCCCACCCCGACCCATGAGGACGGAGCGCCCGACACGCTCGAGATCCTCGCCACGGCGCCCGCACGCCTGTGGACGCGCGAGGAACAGCCGTCGCGCTACGCCCACGAACCCGGTGAGCTCGAACACGCGGCGGCGGCCGTGTTCGGGAAGGTCGGATGGCCGTCGCAAGTGCATCGGCTGGAGCACAACCACGCCGTGCTCGGGACGTTCACGACGCCCGGCGGAGGCACCGTCGTGAACGCCGGCGTGACCGACTGGGCTTACGGCCTCGCGGACGAGGCGGTCGAACGGATCACTC
>JBKOZW010000173.1:0-11096 GCA_046726095.1 Actinomycetota bacterium | reverse complement strand
CTCCTGTATAGCCGCTGGGCGTGGTCCTGGTGGGCAGCGCTCGCGGTCGCGATCGGGTCGGCCGCATGGCTCGTCACGACGGGTGGGCTCACGTCGAGCTTCGAGGGCTCCGTCTCGGCGGGGTTCGCGATCGCGATCGCGGTCACGCTGGTGCTCGGACGTCGCGCGGCGGGGCACTCGGAGGCGATGGCCCTCGCCAGTGCCAGCATCCCGTTCAAGGCCAAGGTCTGGATCGTCTGGATCGCGATCTTCTTCGTGATCGCCTTGATGCTGGCCCTCTTCCAGCTCGACACGACGTGGATCAGGGAGAACTTCAGCTACATCGCCTGGGGTCTCGAGTTCACGATCCTGCTCTCCCTGGGGGCGATCGTGCTCGCGGTCGTGCTCGCGCTCTTCGGGGCGCTCGGCAGGCTCTCCAAGAACCCCGTCGCTTACGGGCTCACGGGGTTCTACACGTCCTTCTTCCGCGGCACCCCGCTGATCGTGCAGCTCTTCCTGATCTATCTCGCGCTGCCCCAGATCGGAGGCAGCTTCGAACGGCTCTCGGTCGTCAACATCCTTTCGCTGACCGCGTTCCAGGCGGGCGTCCTGGGACTCGGGCTGAACTACGGGGCGTACATGACGGAGATCTTCCGTGCCGGGATCCAATCCGTCGGACACGGACAAGCCGAGGCCGCGGACGCGCTCGGGATGTCCTACGCGCAGCGGATGCGCAGGATCGTGCTGCCCCAGGCGACGCGGGTGATCATCCCGCCGACCGGCAACGAGTTCATCGCGATGATGAAGGACACCGCCCTGGTCGGGCTCCTCGGCGTGGAGCTCGCTCGGGCCGAGCTGTTCCGGAGGGCCCAGCTGGCCGCCAGCGAGGACGTGACGAAGCGGTTGGAGGCGCTGCTCATCGCGGCGGGGCTGTACTGGGCGCTGACGGCGATCTTCACGTTCTTCCAGCGCAGGCTCGAGCGCCGGATGGGTCGCGGCTACGAACGAGGGGCGCAAACGACCCAGCGGAAGCCCCACCTCATCCAGGCCTCTGCCGCGGGGGGGCCCGGGGGCGGGGCGGCCGTCATCGACATCCCGGAGATCCAGGCCCAGCCGGGGGTGCCGCTGGAGCCGCCCCCGTGAACGGGTTCGACGGGGAGGCCGTCGTTCGGGTCGAGAACCTCCACAAGTACTTCGGGCCGCTCGAGGTCCTCAAGGGCATCAACATGGAGGTGGACCGTGGCGAGGTCCTCGTGATCTTCGGCCGGTCGGGATCGGGGAAGTCCACGCTCCTGCGGTGTATCAACTTCCTCGAGGACCCGACGGACGGCGTGATCGAGGTGGCCGGGATCCGCCTCGAAGGCGGCCACCGGACCCGCGGGAAACGTGAGCAGATCCGGCTCCTCAGGACCCACGCCGGGATGGTCTTCCAGCAGTTCAACCTCTTCCCGCACATGACCGCGCTCCAGAACGTCATGGAGGGGCCGGTGATCGTGAAGGGGATCGACACGGACGCCGTGCGTCCGATGGCGCTCGAGATCCTGGCGAAGGTGGGGCTCGCGGAGAAGACCGATGCCTACCCGATCCATCTCTCGGGTGGACAGCAGCAGCGCGTCGCGATCGCGCGGGCGCTCGCGATGGAGCCCGACGTGATGCTCTTCGACGAGCCGACGTCCGCGCTCGACCCCGAGCTGATCGGCGAGGTCCTGAACGTCATGAAGTCGCTCGCGACCGAGTTCCACATGACGATGATGGTCGTGACCCACGAGATGGGGTTCGCACGGGAGGTCGCGAACCGCATGTGCTTCTTCCACGACGGCGTGATCCTGGAAGAGGGAACGCCCGATCAGATCTTCAACCACACCCGGTTCCCGGAGACGAAGAAGTTCCTCGACGCGGTGCTGTGATCGAGCCGTCGTACCCCGGAACGAGATGACGGGCCGCGGCTCCCCTCGGAGCCGGTCGCGCCTTCCCCATACGCGACCGTCCCCTGTCGAGCGCCGCGGCCCGCCACGTCGTGGTCCTTGCGATCTGCACCGCCGGGACCGAGAGCGGAGGTTAGACGCAAGGTTGAGACCTGTCAACTCGAGGGAAATCTTTCCGCAGCAAGTGCTGTGGGTCATCGATGCAGGTAGCGACGAGGAGGCGAAAGAGCGACAAGTCCCTCAACGGCGAACCCTCGACCACCACACGAGGGTCGCGCGTCCGCGACGCCGAGCTCGTCAGCTAACCGTGAACCCGGAGTGCATACCTCGTGCGTAGTGATCCGGAAGGTTGCAGATCATGACGTACGAACCGGGCGAGAGGTCGACCGTCAGCGTCGCGCCGGTCCCGGGCGCGATCTCTTCGACCTCGTCGACGATCTCGAGTCCTTCGTCGTTCACCACCGATCCGTCGATCGGCAGACGATCGGGCGCGAGATCCGTTCGGAAGATCTCGAACTCGTGGATCGTCGTCCCCGCGTTCTGGATCTGGAAGGAGAGCTTCCCCGCCCCGCTCGACGTCGGGTCGAGACCGATCGAGTCGTCGGCGAGCGTCGCGTGCACGGCGGCGCCGCCGCCGCCGCACGCGACGCTCGTCGCAAGGACGGTCCCCGCCAGGGCCGTCAGGGTGGCGTGCAGCAAGCGCGTCGGGCTCATCGTGAGATTCCTCCGGGTCAGGACGGGGTGGCGGCAGCGGTCGCGGGCGCGACACGTCGCGGTCGCGGCCGCTGCGGCCACAGGACGTACATGCTCATCGGGATCGCGTAGGCGAGCCACGCCACCACCTCGGCCTGGCTCGGGACGGGCTGCAGTCCGAGCATCCCGGTCAGCAGCGACGCGCGGATCGTGTTCGGCGCGACGAGCCACGTGAGGTCGAAGGCCGTCGCCTGCGCGGCGGTGATGACCCCCGCCTCCGCGAGGCTGTGGACGGCGCTCGCGAAGAGGCCGGCCGCGACGAGGACCAACACGAACCCCGTCAACCGGAAGAACCGGGAGAGGTTCAGGCGGACGCCGCCGCGATAGATCGCCCACCCCAACACGACCGCCGTGGCGACGCCGAGGACGGCACCGACACCCGTCGCGAGCGGGCTCGTTGAAGTCTCGAAGGCGGCGAGGAGGAAGATCGCCGTCTCGAGGCCCTCCCGGATCACGGCGAAGAACGCCATGCCGACCAATGCCCAGACGGACCCGGTCATCAGCGCGTTCTCGGCGTGGGTCTCGAGCTGACCCTTGAGCTCGCGCGCGTGACGGCGCATCCACACCACCATGTAGGTGACGCCGGCCACGGCAACGAGCGCCAGCAGTCCCTCCATCGCCTCGCGCTGCTTCAACGGGAGGGACTCGCCCACCAATCGCAGGACGATCGCGACCGTGACACAGACGAGCAGGGCGAGGACGACGCCGGCCCACATCGGTCGGAGCGCGTCGCGGTCGCCGCGTCGGAGCAAGAACGCCGCGATGATCCCGACGATCAGGGAGGCCTCGATCCCTTCCCGGAGTCCGATCACGAACGTCGGCAGCACGCCGCGAATCCTACCGGTGAGGTCGGAATAGCGGCAAGTTCGTATGCGAACTATTCCTCGACGCGTGGTCAACAAAGGCGGCCGCCACCACCGAGAGGGGTCGTCGGAGGCCGCGGCTAGGATGACGGTGATGGATGGAACCCCCGACGAGGACCGGGCTCGCAGGCTCTTCCTCCTCGACGGGCACAGCCTCGCGTACCGGGCCTTCTTCGCGCTCCCCCCCACGCTGGCCACGAGCAGCGGCACGGTGACGAACGCCGTCTACGGCTTCACCTCGATGCTGATCAAGCTGCTCGGCGAGGAGAAGCCCGACCTGATCGCGGTCGCCTTCGACACCGGTGCGCCGACCGTGCGCCTCGAGATGGACGCCGAGTACAAGGCCGGTCGCCGGGAGACCCCGGCCGACTTCGGTCCCCAGCTCGCGTTGATCGAGGAGGTGCTCCACACGCTGCAGATCCCGATCGTCCGGGTCGAAGGGCACGAGGCCGACGACGCGCTCGGGACCCTGGCGGAGAACGCGAGCGTCGAGGGGCTCGACGCCGTGATCGTGACGGCCGACCGTGACTTCTTCCAGCTGGCGCGCGAGCGGTCGGACGGACGCGGTGCGATCTCGGTCCTGTTCAACCGAAGGGGCATCTCGGAGATCGAGCTGATGGGTCCGGAACAGGTCGAGGCACGCTACGGCGTCACGCC
The DNA here is from genome assembly GCA_046726095.1 of Actinomycetota bacterium. Classification (GTDB taxonomy): domain Bacteria; phylum Actinomycetota; class UBA4738; order UBA4738; family HRBIN12; genus AC-51. Next base: position 6,919 of record JBKOZW010000173.1, on the reverse strand, counting down.
GGAGCGCTACCTCGACTACGTCGCGCTCAAGGGCGACACGTCGGACAACATCCCCGGCGTCCCTGGCGTGGGTGAGAAGACCGCGGCCAAGCTGATCGAGGAGTGGGGCTCGATCGAGAACCTCATCGAGCACGTCGATGAGCTCCGGGGCAAGCTCAAGGAGAACGTCGCATCGGCGTCCGAGCGCCTGGGTCTGAACAAGCAGCTCGCGCGGATCGTCACCGACCTCGACCTGGACATCGACCCGGCGGACTGCGTCCGCGGCGACTACGACGTCGAGGCGGTCCGGCGGCTCTTCACGTCGCTCGAGTTCCGCTCCCTGCTCGATCGTCTCCAGGAAGCCGCCGGCGCGGTGCAGCCCAAGGTCCAGCCGGCGGATCTCGACCTGGGGCAGACCGACGTCACGGAGCTCGCCAAGCTGATCCACGCGGGACCGGCGGCCGTCCGCCTGCGGACCGACGACGGCCGGATCGTGGGGGCTGGGGTCTCAGCGGGCGAGATGCGCGCCCTCTACGCGAACGTCGACGGGCTCGGGGGTCTGGCCGATCCGCTCGCCGACCCCGCGTCGCCGGCATGGACCCACGACGCCAAGACGCTCGAGCGGCTCATCCTCGCGGAGGGCAGCACCCTGGCCACCGTCGCGTTCGACACGATGCTTGCCGGCTACCTCCTGGATCCGGCGGCGGCGACGTATCCGCTGTCGGGCCTGAGCGAGCGGTACCTCGGCGACGCCGACCTCGGCGCCGCCGAGGTCGTCGCCGCCGGCCAGCGGTTCGCCTCCGAACCTTGGCGCGCCACGGCCGCCGAGGCGGCGGCCGTGGCGCTCCTCACCCCCGTGATGGAACAGGCGATCGACGAGCGCGGCCTGCGGAAGCTGCTGGACGACGTCGAGCTCCCGCTCTCGTCCGTGCTCGCGCACATGGAAGCACGGGGTGTACGCCTCGACGTCTCCTACCTGGAGGAGATGGGGGAGACGGTCCGTGACGACATGGCGGCTCTGGAGGCCGACGTGTACCAGCACGCCGGCCGCGAGTTCAACCTCAACTCCCCGCCGCAGCTCCGCGAGGTGCTCTACGACCAACTCGGGCTGCAGCCCGGGAAGCGCACCACCAAAGGCGCGCTGTCCACCGACGCGTCCGTTCTCGAGAAGCTCCGCGACGCCCACCCCATCGTCGACGCGCTCCTTTCCTGGCGCGAGCTCGACAAGCTCAACTCGACGTACCTGGAGGCGCTCCCCAAGATGGCGGACCCGCGCGACGGGCGCGTCCACACCTCGTTCAACCAGGCGGCGGCGGCCACCGGACGCCTGAGCAGCTCCAACCCCAACCTCCAGAACATCCCGATCCGGTCGGAGCTCGGCCGCCAGATCCGGAGGTCGTTCATCCCGGGCGCGTCCGACCAGGTGTTGCTGGTCGCCGACTACTCGCAGATCGAGCTGCGGGTCCTCGCGCACCTCTCCGGCGACGAAGGTCTCCGCGAAGCGTTCGCGGCGGGTATCGACATCCACGCCGCCACGGCCGCCAAGGTCTTCGGGTTGCCGCTCGAGCAGGTGGACGGTGAGCTCCGTCGCCGGGCCAAGATGGTCAACTACGGCCTCGCCTATGGGATGAACGCGTGGGGCTTGGCGCAGCGTCTGGACATCGCCCCGGACGAAGCGGAGGAGATCCTGGACGGCTACTTCAACGGGTTCCCCAAGATCCGCGACTACCTCCGCGCGCAGGTCGACCGCGCCAGGATGGACGGCTACACCGAAACGATCCTGGGCCGCCGCCGGTACATCCCCGAACTGACGAGCGGCAACCGGCGCCTCCAGGCGCTCGGCGAGCGACAGGCCCTGAACGCCCCGATCCAGGGGAGCGCGAGCGACGTCTTCAAGCTCGCGATGATCGGGGTCGACGCGGCGCTCAGCGAACGAGAGGACCTGGACTGCCACATGCTGTTGACGGTCCACGACGAGCTCGTCTTCGAGGTGCCGGCGGACCGCGTCGAGGAGGCGGCCTCGGTCGTCGCCGGCCGGATGGAGAACGCGATCGCGCTCGACGTCCCGCTGCGCGCCGACGTGGGGTGGGGGCCCAACTGGGCCGAGGCGGTCCCCGCCGGCCACTGACACCCCGATGGGTCCGGTTCGGCGGCCTCCGGACGTGACCTCGTTGACGGGGTTTCCGCAGGCCACCTACCATCTGCAGCGGCCCGCGGGGTTCGCGTCCCGCGCCGGAGGCAAATCCCAACACGCCCTCGGCGGAGCGTCCCGTGGTGCGGAAGGAGACAGACGGTATGAGTGACGAGACGACGGTCGCGTCCGAGGAGGAGCAGGGGGCCTCGGCGGCGCCGGTGGACGAGGCTCCGGAGCCTTCGGCGACCGAGACCAAGGCGGGCGATCAGCCCGACCTGACACCGGAGGAGTTGATCGCCGCCCTCGAGGCGTCGTTCCACGACTTCAAGGACGGAGACATCGTCGACGGCGAGGTCGTCAAGATCGATCGCGACGAGGTGCTGCTGGACATCGGCTACAAGTCCGAAGGGGTGATCCCTTCGAAGGAGCTGTCGATCCGCCACGACGTCGACCCCAACCAGGTCGTGAAGGTCGGGGACCGGATCGAGGCCCTCGTGCTCCAGAAGGAGGATAAAGAGGGCCGCCTGATCCTGTCCAAGAAGCGCGCGCAGTACGAGCGGGCGTGGGGCCGGATCGAAGAGGTGATGCATTCGGGCCAGACGATCACCGGGCCGGTGATCGAGGTCGTCAAGGGGGGCTTGATCCTCGACATCGGGCTCCGAGGGTTCCTCCCGGCATCGCTCGTGGATCTGCGGCGCGTCCGCGACCTCCAGCCGTTCGTCGGCCAGGAGCTCGAGGCGAAGATCATAGAGCTCGACCGCAACCGGAACAACGTCGTGCTGTCGCGCCGCGCGTTCCTGGAGGAGTCGCAGTCCGAGGGTCGGAAGACCTTCCTGCAGTCGCTGCAGAAGGGCGAGCGGCGCAAGGGCGCCGTCAGTTCGATCGTGAATTTCGGGGCCTTCGTGGACCTGGGCGGGGTGGACGGCCTCGTCCACGTCTCGGAGCTCTCGTGGAAGCACGTCGACCATCCGCAGGAGGTCGTCTCGGTCGGCCAGGAGGTCGAGGTCGAGGTGCTCGACGTCGACCTCGACCGGGAGCGCGTCTCGCTGTCGTTGAAGGCGACGCAGGAGGACCCCTGGAAGGAGTTCGAGCGGACGTCCCAAGCCGGCTCGGTCATCACCGGGACGGTGACGAAGCTCGTGCCGTTCGGGGCCTTCGTCCGCGTCGCGCAGGGTATCGAGGGCCTGGTCCACATCTCCGAGATCAGCCACGAGCACGTCGACTCACCGGAGTCCGTGCTCCAGGTCGGTCAGGAGGTCCAGGTCAAGGTGATCGACGTCGACGTGCAACGGCGTCGGGTCTCCCTGTCGATGCGTCAGGTCACATCGGCGCCTCCCAAGCCCAAGGAGATCGAGGTCGAGAAGGAGGAGCCGGAGCGCGAGGCCGGGCCCGAGATGTCGACCGCGATCGAGGTGCCGCAGGCGATCCTGGATGCGGTGGCCGAGGCCGAGGCCGACGCACCGGCGGGGACGACAGCGCCAGCGCCGGCGCCGCCGACACCGCCCGAGCAGGTCGCCGAAGCGCCCGCAGCCGACGTCGTGACGGACGAGGCGACGGCCGAGGAGACCGAGACGAGCGCCGACGAGCCTGCTGTGGAGTCGCAGCCCGCCACCGAGGAGGCCCCCAAGGAGGAGACCCCCAAGGAGGAGACCGAGGCGTCCGACGAAGAGGTCTCGCTCGAAGCGATCCTCGAGGATCTGAAGCGCCGAGAGGGCCGGAGCGAGTAGCGGATCGCATGCTCCTCGTCGGACTCACCGGTGGGATCGGGTCCGGGAAATCGACGGTCGCGCGGATGCTGGAGGACCGAGGCGCCGTCGTCCTCGATGCCGATGGGTTCGCCCGCGCGGCGGTCGTCGCGGGCTCGCCCGGGCTCCGGAGCGTGGTGGCGCGCTTCGGCCGGGACATCCTCACCGCAGATGGCGAGCTCGATCGTCCGAAGCTCGCGTCCGTCGTGTTCGCCGACCCCAAGGCGCTCGCGGATCTCGAGGCGATCGTGCATCCGGAGGTCCGGCGCATGATCGCCGACGGGATCCAGGAGAACCTGGACGCCGACCGCGTCGTGGTGCTCGTCAACCCCCTCCTGATCGAGATGGGCACGCACCGGGATTGCGACGTCGTGGTCGTGGTGTCGGTGTCGCCGGAAACGCAGATCGCTCGCTCGGTGACGCGCGGGATGATGGAGGGCGACGTCCGGGCACGGATCGCCGCCCAGCTCCCGCTCGAGGAACGGGCGAGGACCGCCGACGTCCTGATCGACAACGAGGGGACGCTCGCCGATCTCGAGCGCGAGGTCGACGTCCTGTGGCGGCAGCTCGAAGCCCGGGCCGCCGCCCCGGTCTGAGCACGCCGTATCCTGCGGACATGCGGTTCCGGGCGGTCTTCTTCGACGCGGGCGAGACGCTTGTGCACCCGGCGCCGTCGTTCCCCGAGCTCTTCGCGAGGGTCGTGACGCAGCACGGATATCCGCGCGAGCCCGTCGCGATCAGCGACGGGCTCGCGATGGTCTCGGACGAGTTCCGCCGAGCTTCGCGTGAGCAGGCGCTGTGGACCACGACGCCGGAGCGCTCCCGCCGCTTCTGGCTCGGCGTCTACGACCGGTTCCTGGAGGTGCTCGACCTCCCTCGCGGGGATGGGCTGGCGGACACGCTCTACCGAGCGTTCACCGACCGCGGCAACTACGCGGCGTTCGACGACGTGGTGCCGGCGCTCCGGGCGCTGGCCCGGGCGGGCGCCGTGCTGGGCGTGATCTCCAACTACGAGGCGTGGCTCGAGGATCTGCTCGCGGACCTCCAGCTGACGCCCCTGCTGCCGATCCGGGTCGTGTCGGGGATCGAGGGGATCGAGAAGCCCGACCCCGCGATCTTCCGGTTGGCTCTGGAACGCGCGGACCTGCCGGCCGCCGTGGTCGTCTACGTGGGCGACGTGCCCGACTTCGACTACGACCCGGCCGCCGCGCTCGGGATGTTCCCTGTCCTGATCGACCGGCGCGAGCGACACCCGGGGTTCGAAGGCACGCGCGTGACCGACCTCCGCGAGCTCCCGGAAGTCCTGGAGACGGCATCGTGACCGACGAGCGGGTGTTCACGGTCGACGAAGCGGAGGCGGAGCTCGACGAGCTGCGCGAACGCTTACCGCGCCTCAGGACGGCGCGCGATGGGTTGATCGCCTCGAGCAGGCGGATCAACGATGCCGTCGCGAGCGACGGCGGAGGAGTCGCCGGATCCGACTGGTTCGCCCACCAGGAGGCGCTCAAGGCCGAGGTGTTGTTCCTGGCCGATCGCGGGATCCTGCTCCGCGACCCGGATACCGGTTTGGTCGATTTCCCAGCCGAGCGGGACGGTCGGCGCGTGTTCCTGTGCTGGAGGCTCGGCGAGGAGCGCGTCGGGTGGTACCACGAGGCGACCGGCGGGTTCGGAGGTCGCCGGCCCCTGTGAACGCCGATCCGAAGGTCGTCGTCTTCCGGGCGACCGAAGCCGATCCGCCGCCCGGGATCGAAGCGGCCCCGACGGCGCGGCTCCGCTTCGCGGACGACGTGACGTCGCTGCGGCGGTCGATCGCCGACGCCGACGCGCTCTTCTTCTACAAGGCGTCCGCCGCGGAGGGCCAGGTCGGCCCGCTCGAGGAGGTGTGGCCGGACGCGGCGCGGTTGCGGTGGATCCAGACGGCGAGCGACGGCGTCGATCTCCTGCTCTTCCCGGCCCTTGCCGCGAGCGATGTCACGATCACCAACGCCCGTGGGGTCTTCGACGACGCGATCGCCGAGTGGGCGATCGGCGCGATGCTCGCGATGGCGACCGGTCTGGATCGGTCGATCGTCGCGCAGACCCGACGCCGGTGGGACGCGGATCGCGGGACCTGGCGGCTGGCCGGCCAACGGCTCCTGGTGCTCGGGCCCGGTCCGATCGGTCGCGCGACGGCGCGGCGCGCGCGTGACCTGGGCATGTCCGTGGCCGCGGTCGGGCGCGCGCCGCGCCCCGACGATCTCTTCGAGCGGATCGGGGGGCCCGAGCACCTCCACGCCATGCTCTCCGACGCGGACGTGGTCTTCGATGCGCTCCCGCTCGCGCCGGGGACGCATCACTACGTCGACGCCGCCGCCTTCGCGGCGATGCAGCCGAGGGCCCGGTTCCTCAACGTCGGCAGGGGGTCGACCGTGGACGAGGCCGCCCTGGTCGAGGCGCTTCGGAACGGCCGCCTCGCGGGGGCCGCGCTCGATGTGTTCGAACGGGAGCCGCTCCCCGAAGACTCACCCCTGTGGGCGATGCCGAACGTGATCGTGTCGCCCCACATCTGCGGCGACTTCGAAGGGTGGGAGCGTGCATCGGTCGAGATCTTCGTGGACAACCTGGCGCGGTTCGTCCGCGGGGAGCCGCTGCGGAACCTGGTCGACACGTCTCTCGGTTTCGGCGTCGGATAAGGTCGTGGGATGAACGACCGCGTCATCGAGGTCTCGGACCTCCGCAAGTCGTACGGAGACGTCGAGGCGGTCAAGGGCATCTCCCTCCACGTGGAGCGCGGCGAGGTCTTCGCGATGCTTGGCCCGAACGGCGCCGGCAAGACCACGACGACGGAGATCCTCGAGGGCTACCGTGATCCGAGTCGCGGGTCAGTCGACGTGCTGGGGCACGATCCCGCGAAACGCGAGAAGGCCCTGAAGGAGCGCACGGGGATCGTGCTCCAGTCCACCGGCATCGACCCCTTCCTGACCGTCGCGGAAACGATCGAGATGTACGCCGGGTATTACCCCTCGCGGCGCTCGACCTCGGAGGTGATCGACCTCGTCGGGCTCGCCGAGAAGCGGGATAC
>JBKOZW010000172.1:0-13718 GCA_046726095.1 Actinomycetota bacterium | reverse complement strand
GCCGTGATCTCCTCCTGGCGCGTGGTGTGGGACCTGGCGGACCCGGAGCGGAGCGTCGGGGTCGTCCCGACCGGGGTGAGCGGCAACCCCGCTTCCCCCCACTGGAGCGACCAAGTCGAGCTGTTCGCGGGGGGCCGGGCGAAGCCGTACGGCTTCGCCCCGCCCCCCGCCGCCCCGACCTTGACCCTCACACCCGTCTAGCCGATACCATCGGCGCGATGCCGAAGTCCAAGGGTCGTCCAAAGCAGCGGAGCAGTCGCTACCAGCTCGAGCCGCAGCGCAAGAAGAAGGCGAAGTCCAGCCCTCGCTGGTACGGCCCCTCGATGCTGATCCTGATGGGGATCGGCGTCGTCCTGATCGTCTGGAACTACACCCGGGGCGACGGCGCCAGCAACAACGTCCTGCTGGGGGGTCTGGGTCTGATCGCGGTGGGCTTCTTCGGAGTCACCTTCTGGAAGTAGCCGACCACCGGCCGACCCCCGGCCGACCACCCGGAAGGGCTCCTCCGCAGTTCACCTGGTGTTCAGAACCTGTGGATAACCCTGTGGATGAGCGGCGGCGACCCGTGTGGAAAAGCCCCGGGCCGGCGGCTCAGGCGCCCGGGACCCGGCGCACGACCTGCATCTTCTCGCCGCAATGGCGAGGGATCTGCAGCTCGCCCAGCCGCGAGACCTTGTACTCCGTCCCGCACTCGCCGCATACGAGGTAGACCTCGAGCTCGTCCACATCCTCGGGCTCGGGCGGCGGCTTCTCCTCGTCCAGCGCCCCGGGGGCGGGCCCCGCGAGCGCGCGGAGGTTGGCCACCCCGAGACGCCAGATCACGTAGCCGACGGGGACGGCGGTGAGGAAGACGAGCCAACGGGGCACGGTTCCCACGGTAACAGCCGGCCGGATAGGCTTGTCTGACGTTCATCCCTTCGTTGCTTCCCGTTCATCGTTCGCAGACGGAGAGGACCCGTTCCGATGGGTGAGTACGTGAACCGCCTGATGGCGCAGCTCGTGGCCAAGAACCCGGGCGAGCCCGAGTTCCACCAGGCGGTGCAGGAGGTCGCCGAGTCGGTCGAGCTGGCGCTGCAGCGCAACCCGCGCTACGTCGAGGCCAAGGTCTTCGAGCGGACGATCGAGCCCGAGCGTGTCGTGATGTTCCGGGTTCCCTGGGTCAACGATCGCGGCGAGGTCCAGATCAACAGGGGCTTCCGCGTCGAGATGAGCAGCGCCATCGGACCGTACAAGGGGGGCCTCCGGTTCCATCCCACGGTCTACCTCGGGCTGCTGAAGTTCCTCGCGTTCGAGCAGGTGTTCAAGAACGCGCTGACGACGCTTCCGATGGGCGCCGGCAAGGGCGGCGCCGACTTCGATCCGAAGGGCAAGTCCGACGGCGAGGTGATGCGGTTCTGCCAATCCTTCATGACCGAGCTCCAGCGGCACATCGGGCAGTTCACCGACGTGCCCGCCGGCGACATCGGCGTGGGCGGTCGCGAGATCGGCTACCTGTTCGGCCAGTACAAGCGGATCCGCAACGAGTTCACCGGCGTGCTCACCGGGAAGGGGCTGAACTGGGGTGGCTCGCTGATCCGTCCCGAGGCGACCGGGTACGGGGCCGTGTACTTCGCCCAGGAGATGCTCGCAACGAGGGGCGATCGGCTCGAGGGGAAGACGTGCCTGGTCTCGGGGGCGGGGAACGTCGCCCAGTACACGGTCGAGAAGCTGCTCGACCTGGGTGCGAAGCCGATGACGCTCAGCGACTCAGGGGGGTTCATCTACGACAAGGACGGGATCGACCGCGAGAAGCTCGACTACGTCATGGACCTGAAGAACGTCCGGCGCGGGCGGATCATGGAATACGCGGAGCGGTTCGCGGGCGTCGAGTGGACGCCCGTGGATCCCGCGAAGCACTACAACCCGCTGTGGGCGATCCCGGCCGACTGCGCGTTCCCGAGCGCAACGCAGAACGAGATCAACGAGGAAGACGCCATCAATCTCCTCGCCGGCGGGGTCTTCGTCGTCAGCGAGGGAGCCAACATGCCGACGGTTCCCTTCGGTGTCGAGGCGTTCCTCAAGGCCGGCATCCTCTACGGCCCGGGCAAGGCCGCGAACGCCGGGGGGGTCGCCGTGAGCGGCCTGGAGATGGCGCAGAACTCGTCCCGGCGCGCATGGTCGCGGGAGACGGTGGACGAGCGCCTGCACGCGATCATGCAGGCGATCCACCACAACTGCTGGACCACGGCCGAGGAGTACGGCGTGTCAGGGAACTACATGCACGGCGCGAACATCGCGGGGTTCACCAAGGTCGCCGACGCGATGCTCGACCAGGGCGTCGTGTAGCCGACCCGACCCCTCAGATCTGCAGGAGACCCGGCACGACGCCGTGCAGGAAGTCGAGCACGACGCGCTGCTGACGGACCTCCTCATCGGTGTCGAGCGACCCGTGGCCGGTGGTGTAGAGGTAGACCTGGTGCGGCTTGCCGAGCTCCTTCAATCGGTCGGAGTAGGCGAGCGCCTGGCCCACCGGGCAGCGTGAGTCGTTCTCGCCGATCAGCAGGAGCACCGGCGCGGTCACGTCATCGACGTAGGTGATCGGGCTCGAGCGGACGAAGTCCTCGGGCCGGGTCTCGGGCGTCCCGCCCATCAGCGCGCGGTCGAGGGCCTGCAGGGAGGGGGCCTCCTCCTCGTACGCCCGGACGTAGTCGCCGACGGGCACGCCCGCCATACCGGCCGTCCAGAGCTCCGGGTTGCGGCCGAGCTCCATCAAGGTGATGTAGCCGCCCCACGACCACCCCGCGACGACCGCGCGCGATGCGTCGACGTCGGGCCGCCGCACGATGTCGCGCAGGCCCGCGGTCACGTCGTCCACGTCCGTGAAGCCGACATCGCCGGTGAGGGCGTCGCTCCACGTGCGCCCGTAGCCACTCGAGCCGCGGTAGTTGGGCATCGCGACGAGGAACCCCGCGTCGACGTAGGCCTGGACCTCGGGGAAGTACTTGTCTTCGTACAGCCAATGCGGTCCGCCGTGCACGAACATCATCACGGGATACGGTCCTTCGCCTTCGGGCTCCACGATCCAGCCGTGGACCTCCTGCCCGTGGTCGTTCCGGAAGCGCCAGTCGACGAAGGGCCGCCCGGGTGGGCCGGGCTCGTCCGGGACCGCGACGGGCTCGCCGCCGCGATCGTCGAGGATCCGGTCCGGGTGGATGCCGTCGGTGTGACGGAACCAGACGGTGCCGTCCGGGCGGACCCGCGCATCCGTGATCGAACCCGGCGGCGTGTCGAGCTCGTGCAGGACCGATCCGGGCAGCTCGAGCCGGTAGAGCTCGTGGCGGCCCTGGAAGGCATGCAGCACCAGCAGCGCCGACGCGTCGGGCCACCAGTCCACGGCGGAGACGTCGCCGGGGAGCCCCAGATCCAGGTCTGACCATCCGTCCGTGGCCAGGTCCCACACCGCGATCCGCTGACGGTCCCGGTCGTCCTGCGTCACGGCGAGTCGCCGGTCGCCCGCGACCGGCGACCACGCCGTGCCGTGCACGCTCGACGATCCGTCGCCCCGCTCCCCGACGGTCCCTCCCGTGCGGGGGTCGACGATCCGCAGCGAGGGGTGCAGGACGTCGCCGTGCTCCGCGTGCTCGAGCGCCAGGAGCGTTCCGTCCGCGGAGAGCCCAGCGAGGTCGCCCGCCTCCTCCCAGCCACCGGCGATCCCGATGAACTCGGTGCTGCGGGCGATCTCCTTGGCCGGCGCGCCGTCGAGCGAGACGAAGACCGCGAAGCCGCCGTCACGATCTGCGATCGCGACGGCGGCGATCCCCGGCCCGAGCGTGAGCCCGTCGCTCCACCCGACCGGCACGCCCCCGAGGAGTGGCTCCGCGGGTCCGCCCTCGAACGCCTGCACGAGCCAGAGTCCGGTCTCGTCCCCGGTGTCCTCCTGCCAGAACAGGACCTGGGCGCCGTCCAGGCTCGCAACGCCTTGGGTCACGCCGACCGGGTGATCGGAGACCTTCCGGCGCTCGCCGGTGGCGACGTCCCAGGCATGCACCTGCCACACCCCCGATTCGTTCGATGCGAAGACGGTGCGCTCGGGGGCGGTTCGCGGCCAATGCGGAAGGGTCATCTTGGGAGCGCGGAAACGGCGCTCCCATACGGGCATGTTGGTCATCGGGACAGGCTACCCGGAGCCGGCCGGCCCGGCCTCGGCAGGAACCGGCTCAGGAACCGCCGACGCTGCCCGAAGAGCCGTGGGAGGAGTTCCCGTGCTCCTCGCCGCTCTTGCCGTGCTCCCCGCTCTTGCCGTGCTCTTCGCCGCTCTTGCCGTGCACGGCGTTCGCCTTCTCGGCCTCGTGGTCCTGGTGCTTCTGCCAGTTGGCCACCAGGTGGTCGAGCGCGTTCACGAGGCCGGGCGCTTGCGGGTTCTTCTCACAGTTCGCCTCGACGACCCAGATCGCGTGGGCGAGCCCGGCCGCGTCCTCGGCGGTCGGAAGCTCATCCTGCACGTCCGTGAGGGCCCCCTGGCAATCCTCCGGTGCGTGCGTCGCAGCAGCTCCGCCGGCGCCGGGATCCTGGGATCCCTGGTCCTCCTCCGGCGCCTCCGGCGCCTCGGAGGGATCCTCCGAGGACTCCGACGACGTGGGCTTCGGGCTCTTGTCGCCGGGATGGGCGACGGCGACGCCCCCGAGGAAGCCGGCGATCAGCAGGCAGAGGAACATGCCCCCGATCGGCCCCTTGAGGACCCGCTCGATCGTGCGACGCAGACTGGTCATGTCGGAGGTATCGCCATAGGGCGGTCCCGAGCATATGGGGCGGGAGACGGCTTCGCGAGTGCCGGCAGACCTAGGTCGTTCGGCCCGCAGCGTCACGGATCGCGCGCCAGACCCGTTCCGGCGAGCACGCCAGGTCGACGTGGCGGACCCCGAGGTGCGCCAACGCGTCCACGACCGCGTTCTGCACCGCCGGCGTGGATCCGATCGAGCCCGACTCCCCGATGCCCTTCGCCCCGAGCGGGTTGACGTCCGAGGGGGTCTCGGTGTTCGTCGCCTCGAGCGGCGGCAGGTCGGCGGCGCTCGGCATCAGGTACGTGGCGAGCGTGCCCGTGACCGGGTTCCCGACGTCGTCGAACACGACCTCTTCGAAGAGCGCCTGGGCGATGCCCTGGGCGATGCCCCCGTGCTGTTGGCCGCGGACCAGCGCCGGGTTCAGGATCCGTCCGCAGTCGTCGACGGCGACGTGCCGCAGCAGATCGACGCGACCGGTCTCGCCGTCGACCTCGACGACGGCGACGTGCGCGCCGAACGGGAACGTCGAGCCGGGCTCGCGGTAGACGCCTTTCGCGCTGAGCGCCGGCCCGCGCTCGCGCGCCGCCGAGGCGAGCTCCGCCCATGTGACGCCCCGATCGGGAGCGCCCGCGACCCGGAACCCCCCGTCCGCGGGCCCGTCGAGGTCGCTCGGATCGACCTCCAGGATCTCCGCCGCGAGCGCCCGCGCTCGCTCGACGACCTCGCCCGCGCGCGCGGCGACCGACGACCCACCGGCCTGCAGCGAGCGCGAGCCCCAGGTCCCCGCCCCCCGCTCCACGAGGGCCGTGTCGGAGTGAACGACGCGGACGCGGTCGAAGGGCATGCCAAGGGTTCCCGACGCGAGCTGCGCGAATGCGGTCTCGTGCCCCTGCCCGTGCGATGACGTGCCGACGTAGACGGTGACGTCGCCGTCGGCCCCGATGTCGACCTGGGCGAACTCCTTCGAGGAGAACGACGTGATCTCCACGTACGTGGATACCCCGATCCCGAGCAACGATCGATCGCCGCGTGCTCGCCGGGCGGCCTGTTCCTTCCGGAGATCCTCATAGCCGACGAGCTCGAGCGCGCGGTCCAGCGAGGCTGCGTAGTTGCCGCTGTCGTACGTCGTGCCGACCGCCGTCGTGAAGGGGAACGCGTCCGCGGCGATCAGATTCCTGCGGCGGACCCGGACCGGATCCATGGCCAGCTCGGCGGCCACCATGTCCACGGCTCGCTCGACGCATGCCGCCGCTTCGGGCCGTCCCGCTCCGCGGTACGAGCCGACCGGCGGCCCGTTCGTCACGACCGAGCGCCCGCGGTACGCGATCGTGGGGATCCGGTAGACCCCGCCCAGCATCTCGCCGGTCGTCGTCGGCATGAACGCAGCGAGCGGGTACGCGCCCATGTCCGCGACGATGTCCACGGCCATCCCGGTGATCGTCCCGTCGCGCCGCGCGCCGATCCGCACGTGCTGGATCTGCGCCCGGCCGTGCCAGAGGGAAAGCATCGACTCGCTCCGCGTCTCGAACCATCGGACCGGGCGACCCAGCAGCTGTGCGGCTCTGGCGACGACCAGGTACTCCGGATAGACCGGCCCCTTCGCGCCGAACCCGCCGCCGACGTCGGGCGCGATCGTGTGGACGCGCGCGCGGTCGACCCCGAGCAGCTCGGCCACGTCGTCGCGCACGTCGAACGGCACCTGTGTCGAGACCCAGACCGTGAAGCCGTCGCGCTCGGGAACGACGGCGATCGCGTTCGCCTCCATCGGGACCGGCGCGAGCCGCTGGTTCACGAACCGTCCTTCGACCACGACCTCCGCGTCGGCAAGGACGTCTCGGTCCCAGTCGTGGTCGAACCGGTGCGCGACGTTCGTGCCGACCGCGGGGAAGAGCACCGGCGCGTCCTCGGCGAGCGCAGCTTCGACGTCGTTGACGGCGTCGAGCGATGTGACGGTGGCCCGGATCGACTCCGCCGCGTCCTGCCCCTGCTCGAGCGACTCCGCGATCACGACGGCGAAAGGCTCGCCCACGTACCGCAGCCGATCGCGAGCCAGGACGTCGCGATCGAACGGCTGGCCGAGGTCGCCGCTCGGGGCCTCAACGACCCCGGCCGGCGGCTGCGCGGGGATACCCAGGTCATCCGCCGTATAGACGGCGATGACCCCCGGCATCGCGTGCGCCTCGTCGAGGCCCTCCACGCCGTGCAGCTCGGCATGCGGGAAGATGGACCGGACGAAGACCGCCCGCAGCGAGCCCTCGACCCGGATGTTCTCGAGGTACCGGCCTTGGCCCCGGAGGAACCGCGGGTCTTCGGAACGCAGGGCCGGGAGCCCGAACGTCGATGGAGGGACCACCGTCACGACGACATGCTCCCACAGTCGGGAGGGAGGAGGAACATGCGAACGCTTCGAGTGCTCACCGCCGCAACGTGTCTCGTGTCGCTCGGCTCGATCGCGGCGACACCCGCCGGTGCGCGCCTCAGCACGACGCCCGCCGCGGCGACCGCGATCAAGCACGTGCCCGTAAGGACGGGTCTGAACGGGCCGTCCGGGTTCACGTTCGGTCCCTCGGGCACGATCTGGTACCTCGAGCGCGGAACGGGGGAGGTCCGAACCCTCAACCGGAGGACGGGCAACACGCACCTGTTCTTCACGATCTCCCGGGTCGACGGATCCGGGGAGCGGGGGGCACTCGGGATCGCGCTCGATCCGGCCTTCCCGACGAAGCCCTTCGTCTACGTCTACGTGACGCGCATGTGGCACGGCCACGTGCGCAACCAGCTCGTCCGGATCCGAAAGGACGGCTCGACAGGGTCGGGGATGAAGATCCTGCTGACCATGCAGGGGAACGCGAGCAGCTACCACAACGGCGGACGGATCCTCTTCGGCCCCGACCGCAAGCTCTACGTGGTGGTTGGCGACGCGCATGACTCGGGGAACGCACAGGACCTCACCTCCAACCTCCGCGGAAAGATCCTCCGTCTGAACCGGGATGGCACCGGCGCCGCCGGCAACCCTCGCGGTCGGATCTGGTCGTTCGGTCATCGGAACTCGTTCGGGTTCACGTTCGACCCCAAGACCGATCGCCTGTGGCAGACGGAGAACGGGCCTTCGTGCAACGACGAGATCAACCTGATCGTGAAGGGAGGCAACTTCGGCTGGGGGCCGCGCCAGAACTGCACGGGAACGGCGCCGCAGGACACGAACAACAGCGGGCCGAGGCCTCGCCGTCTCCCGAAGATCTACTTCGCCAACCCGATCGGCATCACGGGCGTGGCGTTCTGCATCTCGTGCGGTCTCGGCCCGAGGATCGCGGGCGATCTCGTCTTCGGTGACGTGAACAGCGGCTCGATCCGCGCCATGGACATGAACGCCGGGCGAACGGGACCTTCCCACGGAACCCGGATCCTGCTCGCGACGGGCACGGGCGGGATCCACTCTGTGGAGGTCGGACCGAAACACCGGATCTACTTCAGCGGGGCGAACGGGATCTATAGGCTGGCGCCCGCGTGATCGGGCCAAATGGGGGTCGCGCGTTCGGTGGCGGTCGGCTACCCTGGCGGCGAGTGGGAGCGTTCGGGCCCGGGACGCTTCAGGGAGGTTCGCAGTGAACATCGGCCGCCCCAAGCGCATCATCGAGATCGAACCCGCGACGGTGCCCTTGCCCGAGCCTATGATGCCCATGCCGGAGCCCGGCCCCGCGCCGGCCGAACCCATGCCGGCGGAGGTTCCCGCGGAGCCGCCTGGGCCGTGAGCTCCAACGTTTCGCTCGCGCGTGAGCTGACGGTCGGCGTCGGGACGGAGCCGATCGTCGCATGGCGCGCCTGGGCGCTCACGGGTCGCCGCGACGGATCGGAGCTGCTGCTGCGTCCGGTGGCCGGCCGGTCGCGACCCTGGCGACCGATGGAGCCTGCGGAAGCCGCGTGCAAACATGCGCGGCTGCACGGGGCCCCCAACGTGGACTGCTCGTGCGGCTTGCATGGGACGCACGATGTGGAGATCCTGCGCCGGACCCGCTGCCCGGCCGTCCTGGGACGGGTGGCCTTCTGGGGCAGGGTGATCGAGCACGAGCTGGGCTACCGAGCCCAGTACGGGTACCCCCAGCGCCTGGCGCTCGTGTGCCAGTTCTGCTTCTGGCTGTGGGGTCCACACGGGACGCGACCGGCCGTCGTGGGATGGTTCACGCGCGACGAGCTGATCCCGTTCTGCTGGCAGCATCTGGAGCAGGCGCAGCGGTACGGCATGGAGCCGAAGCGTCTGCTCCCCGCGGACGAGATCGACCTCCGCCTTCGCGAGACGTACGCGGTGGACGCGCTCGCTTTCTGAGCGGAGCCTCGCAGCCGAGTCGGCCGAGAACTCCGTAGCCCGTTGACGCCAGGGGCCGGGCGTTACAGATACCCGCTCGCGTTACCCCCGTCGTCGGCGACGTCCACGTCGACGGATGTCGAGCTGAAGCCGGGCGTGGGGTCCGCATCGGACACCATCACGTTGCCCTCGAAGAACGTCTCCCCACCGAAGCTGCGCTTCAGCTCGTCGTCCCAGTGATCGGCCGCGAAGGTGATCAGGCCGCAGGCGTAGGAGATCTGCGCTGCGGTGAGCTCCTCGGCGAACAGCTCCATCGCGATGAACACCGTGTCCTCCAGGACGAACGCCCTGGCGAACGAGAACGCGGCATTCATCTCGTTGAGCTTCGCGAGGAGCTCCGGCGACGAGGGAACGCCGTGGAGAAGCGGCGAGGTGACGCGGAGCAGCGGGTGACCTCCCGTCGGACCTTCCAGCAACCTCACGTTGACCGCCGACGATCCGGCGCGGATCGGGATCGTACCGTCGTCCATGACCTTCAGCTCGTCGACCCCGAGGAACTCCTTCACGGTCTGTTCCACGAACGGCCGGATCACCTCGACGCGCGTCACGGCGATGCTACTTCCCGTTGGTGGACAGGTGCTGGTAATCGGGCCATGTCCACGCGCCTCCCCACCTCCAGCCGATCGCGTGGAAGGCCGACCAGACAGGATCGTGGCGATAGATCATCCCTCGGCGCC
Organism: Actinomycetota bacterium; assembly: GCA_046726095.1. Classification (GTDB taxonomy): domain Bacteria; phylum Actinomycetota; class UBA4738; order UBA4738; family HRBIN12; genus AC-51. Next base: position 3,918 of record JBKOZW010000172.1, on the reverse strand, counting down.
GGTTGGACCGATCCGCGTAGGCAGCCCCGTTGGGCGGTGAGATCCCACCGGACCAGATCTCGGGATTCTCGACCGGGTTGATGTCGATCGCCTTCCCGTACGCATGCATCGACCACGTGCAACAGACGCCGTTGCGGTACCGACAGTTGAACGCCGAGGTGTTGTCGTCCTTCATCGATCGCTTGTCGACGGCGCCGTATCGATCGACCAGCTTCATCTTGCGGATCGGGAACCGGGCGTCGTAGATGTCACCGAACGCGCGCGCGACGTCGCGCGCGACCCTTCGATGCAGCACGAGGTTGCCGTGGTGGGCTTCTCGATCGAAGCCCCAGTACGTGACTCGGACGAGACGGAGCGTGTCGAGCCCGACGGGGCACCCCTTGTGCCAGGAGGAACCGCGCATCAGCTGCCGGGCCCACGCCGGGAGCGGTCGGACGCCCGATCGGTACGGAGGGGCCGAAGCCGCCGAGTGGTCGACCGGAACGATGAGGAGAACGAGAACCGTCAGGATGAGGAGCCGTCGCATCGCCCGATGATGCCCCATGGATGCCTCGGCCGTCTCGAGGCGAGACCTCACGAGGGGAGGTCGAGCTCGCCCAGGCCCTTCTTGCGGGCCGCGGACTGGGCGAGCCGGTACCGGAGGCTCTTGTCCGCCGGTTGCGACTCGGCTTCCTCGGCGTCCTCTGCGGGCTCGGCACCCTCGGCGGGCTCGGGCTCATCCGTGGGCGGCTGTTCGTCAGCGGGCGAGCCCCCGTTGCCGTTGCCGTTCGCGTTCATCCACGGGAACGGGTTCGCCGGTTCGTCGTCGGGCGCCTCCTCGGACGAGGAGCCGATCTCGTGCGTGTCCGCGAGCTCGCGGATGCCTTGCCGCTCGGCAAGGAGGTCGGCTTGCAGCTTGGCGCTTCGCTCCTCGGCGGCGCGCGCCTGTTCGATCGCGTTCCCGAGCTGCTGGCGAAGGTCGGCGAGCTCGGTGCGAGCGGACGCGAGCAGCTCGAGCTCCTCGATGTCGGCCGTCGTCCGCATCGGAGGTTCCTCGGTGGCGGCCTGCTCCAGCTCGGCGACCCTGGCCCTCAGGGAGTCCCGCTCGGCCATCAGCTGCGCCACCTCCGAACGCACCGCGTCGCCGCCCGATTCCGCGTCGTTCGCCCGTCGCTCGAGGTCTGCCCGGACGGCCTCGATCTCGCGGAGCTGCTCGGCGAGGGCGGTGGCCGTCGCCTCTTGCTCCTGTGCACGCGATCCGAACCGGGCGACCTTGACCTCCAGCTCTTCGCGGACGGCTTCGGTGGCCTCGGCGCGACGAGCGTTGTCCGCCGCCTCCGCCCGGGCCTCGGTGAGTTCGCGCTCCAGCGCTTGGATCCGTTCGTCGGTCGGGGGCGGGACGCTCGCCCGGTTCGCGTCGGCCAGGCGTTCCTCGAGCTCCGCGACCCGCGCCTCGGCCGCCGCGGCTCGCGTCTGCATCTGGTCGGTCCGTTGGGAAGCCTCCTGCACCCTGCGTTCGGCGTCGGCGAGGCGCTCCGCGTCGACGCCGGACGGCGTCGACGCGGCGCGAGCCTCGGCGTCCTCGACCCGGGCCGCCGCGACCTGCAGCTGCTGCGTCAGCTCGAGGACCTGGCGACCGGCCAGGTCCTCCTGTTCGCGGATCCGGGTGCGCAGCTGCTCGAGCTGGCCCTCCAGAGCCTCGCGGACCTGGATCTCGCGTTGGGCGTCCTTCCGCACACGGTCGACATCCGTGGGGGCGGGCGGGCCCGACGACGTCTTCTCCCGGCGGAAGCTCCGCCTCCGCTCGGGGGTTTCGGTCGGCTCCGAAGGAGCCGGCGCATCCTTCGCCGGCTCCTTCGGAGCCGCCACCCGAGCCTTCGCCTTCGCACGCTTCACGGAGACGCGGCGCGCCAGGAGCAGCAGTCCGGTCACGACGAGCAGCCCGGCGGCCGCCGCCAGCCCGAGCTGCACGGTGTGCCACGGCTGCTGCGAAGCGACCACGATCGGTTCGTACCGCTGGTCGACGCCTACGACGCCGGCCGGGTTGCCCTTCCCGGCGGGAAGCTGGACGTAGGTCTGGAGCAGCTCGACCGAGGCGGACCTGCCCCCTCGCGCGGTGACCTGGTCGGTGCCGACCGACGAGCCGGTCGCTCCGATCGAAGCCGCACGGACCAGGTCGGCGTCGCCGACCCGCGGGTCGTTCACCCGATCCTCAGGGTCGGTCGAGAACAGGAGGCTGCCGTCCCGGGCGAAGATCCGCACGCGGAGCACGACGTCGCCCGTCAGCGGGCCCTTCTCCAGCCCGTGTTCGAGCTGGAGCGCCGCCTCGTGCGGCAGGGGCTTGGTGAGGTCCAGATCCTTCGTGGTGGGCGCGACCGCCTGCCGGGCGAGGGCGCCGGCCTTCGCTTCCTGCGCGGCGATCCCGCCGTCGAGCGCCCGTTGCTGCATGAAACCGGCCCCGATCACGGCGATGCCGCAGAGCACCGCCAGGGCAAGGGGCACGGGCCACCTGGAGCCCCTGCGGTCGTCGATCGAGATGATCATCGCCTCGCCGATAGGTCGAACGGAGGCACCCCACCGGCGCCTCTCCCCTCAGTCCTTCGGCGTTCCCGCAGCCGACCTGAACCCCTCGGGGGACCCTCCTTCTTCGGCGCCGCCACCCTTGAACACCCGGAACAGGACGAAGAGCGACGGAGCCAGGAGCGCGCTCCCGATCACGAACCCGATCACGAGCGGCCGGAGGGCGGACGCGGGCGCCGCGGCCTCGGACGCGGTCACATCGGGAACGATCAGGTAGGGCCATTGCGCGACGCCCCAGCCCGCGACCACTCCCACGACCGCCACCACCGCACCGACCCGCGCGACGCCATACCGGCGTTGCGCGACCGACCCGAGCGCGAGGACCCCGCCGATCGCCGAGATCACGACGAACGGCCATGCGCGCGAGAGCATCCCGTGCCACAGCTCGGGCGCGTCGCTCCGGACCACCACCAGTCCCAGAGCCGCGACGGCCCCTGCCACCAGCCCGGAGGCGAGCGCCCGCCGGCGGAAAACCTCCTCCATCACCCGGTCCGCACGGTTGCGCGCCTCCACGGTCAGGTAGCTCGCCGCCAGGAAGGCGCACGACACGAGGGCCAGAAGGCCCGTCACGATCGACAACGGGCCCGTCCAGACGCCCCAGAGGGATGCCTCGACCGTCGTGCCGTTCACGGTGATCCGCCCCGAAGCGATCGCTCCGGCCGCGGCACCGAACGCGAGCGGCGTCACGATCGAGGCGACGCCGAACACGCGCGTCCACACGGATTGCCATCGCGAGCCGCGGTCGCCCCACGATCGGAACGCGAACGCGGCGCCGCGGAACACGATCCCCGCGATCGCGATCGAGAACGGGATGTACAGCGCGAAGGCCAGCGCCGCGAACGCCAGGGGGAACGCGGCGAGAAGTCCCGTAAGGACGAAGATCAGCCAGACGTGGTTCGCCTCCCAGACCGGCCCGATCGCCTCGGAGATCAGAGCCCGCTGCGGTTCGCCGAGCGGACCGACGGCGAGCAGGTCCCAGACGCCGCCGCCGAAGTCGGCGCCGCCCAACAGCCAGTAGAGGATGAGCCCGCCGCCGATCGCGATCAGGATCGCCACCTCGAGCTGGAACGAGGTCATGTCCGCTCCTCCAGCTGCACGACGCCGCGGGGCGTCTTCGCGAGGCGCAACAGCAGCCACGAACAGGCCACGCCGAGCAGGACGTAGACGGCCACCGTCGCGACGAGCCAGAACGCGATCCCGGGTCGCGAGGTCACCGCCTCGGCCGTTCGCAGTTGGCCGTACACGATCCAGGGTTGACGCCCCAGCTCGGTCACGACCCAGCCCATCTCCAAGGCGACGAAGGTGGCAGGGCCGGCGACGGTCACGGCCCGCAGGTACCAGCGTCCTTCGGGCAGCCGA
>JBKOZW010000171.1:0-3344 GCA_046726095.1 Actinomycetota bacterium | reverse complement strand
CCGTCACGAGCGCCCAGTCCTCGCCCACCCATCCTCGCGGGAGCGCGTCCGCTCGCTCGGAACCCCAGGTCAGGTCGCACAGGTCGATCGCGAGGAGGCCGCCGGGCCGGAGCGCGTCCGCGGCCGCGATCAGCGCACGGTCGATCGCGTCGGCGTCCTGCAGATAACTCAGCACGTGACCGACCGAGACGATCGCATGCGCTTCAGGGATCGGGTCATCGGGGAGGACGACCCGCCGGATCTCGAGCGCGTCCCCGACGTACCCGCGAGCGATCTCGAGCATCGAGGGTGAGGCATCGGTCGCGATCACGCGGTGTCCAGCGTCGATGAGATACCGGGTGAGAAGCCCGCTCCCGCAGCCGAGCTCGACGACCAGGCCGTCCCGCCTGCGGACGGGCTCCAGGAGCTCCAGGAGCCCGGGCGCGCACTCGTCCGCATGGAAGCCGAATCCCAAGTGGTGGATCAGGGCGAGGTCGGCACTGTAATACGGGGCTTCACGCGACATCGGCCGCATCCTCCCACGGCCCCGCCCGCCGTACGCCTTCCGGGAGTCGGATACCCGAGGCCTGGGCCCGGATCCGCTGCCCATTCAGATGGTCAGGTCGCGGTCCTGCCTGGCTCATCCGCGGGCACTGCTCGGATCGTCTGGATGGACCGCCGCCGGGACGGCCGCTTCCAACATCGCGGCGACCGCTCGGGCGTTCCCCAGCGCCTCGTCCACAGCCAGGTGCCTCGGCTCCTCCTCGCCGCGAAGGACCCGGTGGATGTGGCGGATCGCGGAGGTGAACGAGCGCTCGCCGCTCGGCATCGCCGGTTCTTGTGAGACCACTCGCCCCTCGCGGACGACCTCAAGCGTGTCGCCGGGGTCGGGATGGAACGGGTTCGTCATCCGGAGCTCCGCCGCCGTCCCGATCACCCTCGTGAAGCTGTCGTACGCGCTGCGGAAACCGCACGACAACTGCAACCGCCGGTCTCCGCCGAACGGCAGCGTCCCCCAGAGCTCGACGTCGACGCCCGCGTCCCACACCGCATCGGCCGACACCCGCGAGAGGTCAGCCTCGCCTTCGAACAGCAACCGCGCGAGGCGGATCGGATAGCACCCGACGTCCTGCGTCGCTCCACCCGCCAAGGTCGCCGACATCCGGATGTCGTCGGGGTCGTTGAGCACGAAGTGGAACCGGGCCCAGATCTCCCGGAGCTCACCGATCGACCCGTCCGCGATCATCGACCGGGCCCGCGCCATCTGCTCGTGGAACGGGAAGACGAACGCCTCCCACAGCAGGCCGTCGGTTGCCCTCGCGGCCGCCAGGAGCCGCTCGGTGTCCTCGACCGTCCCGCAGAGCGGCTTCTCGCAGAAGACCGCCTTCCCGGCCTCGAGCGCTGCGATCGCCCAGTCCGCATGGAGCGAGTTGGGGAGCGGGACGTAGACGACCTCGATCGCCCGATCGTCGAGGACGGATCCGTAGCCCTCCACGCCGCGGTCGACGCCGAACTCGGCGGCCCACCGCTCCGCGCGCCGGCCGTCTCGGGCACCCACGACCACCGCGCGGCCCTCGCCCGACTCCGTCAGTGCGGGCAGGAAGACCGACTCGGCGATCCCGGCCGCGCCGAGGATCCCCCACCGCACCGGTTCCGTGGCCGAACGCGTCACGCGCCCGCCCCGGCGAAGGTCGGACCGAGCGGGATCAGCGCGTCGAGTTCCTCGATCTGTTGCGGTGTGAGCGTGATCGCGGCCGCGCCGGCGTTGGCGCGGACGTGCACCGGGTTGCGGCTACCCGCGAGGGTCGCGGTAATTCCTACCTGGCTCAGGTTCCACGCGATCGCGACCTGCGCGAGCGTGCACCCGATCCGACCGGCCACCGCGCGCATACCATCGGCGACCGCCTCCGACCGCTCGAACCTGCCCGGTGAGAAGAGGCGCTGCCAGAACGGCCAGTCCTTGTAGTCGTCGCCCACGACTCGAGCGAAGTCTTCGGGCGCACGGATCGCGCCGGCGAGCATGCCATTCGCGAGCGGCTCGTACGTCACGACGGCGATGCCGCGCTCCGCGCACCACCGCGCGAGCTCACGGGTCTCGAGGTGGTCGATGGGCGACAACCCCTCCTGGATCAGGTCCACGGGCCCCACGCGGAGGCAACGCTCGATCTGCTCGCGATCGAAGTTGGACAATCCCACGCGCTCGACGAGCCCACCGTCGACGAGGCGGCGCATCGCCGACCAGGTCTCCTCCAACGGGTGGCCCGATCCGTCGGGCCAATGGAGCAGATACATCTGGATCCGCTCGACGCCCAGCCGCTCGAGACTCGTCTCGCACGCTTTCGGGATCTGGCCGTCCGTGAAGCCGGTCCCATCGGGCGCCGGCGCGACCTTGGTGCTGATCGAGATCTCGCCGCCGATGTCGCGGAGCGCCCGGCCGATCGTGAGCTCGTTCATCCCGTCGAAGTAGGCCTCCGATGTGTCGAGCCAGTCGATCCCCGCGTCGAGCGCCGCCGCGAGGACTTCGCGTGCTCCCGCCCAGTCGGGGTCGTCCTCGAACTCGTAGCCGCCGAGGCCGACCTTCGAGACGTCCAGCGGTTCCTGCATCGTGTCGCCTCCTCTCGCCCGGGGTACATGCTGCCAGAGGCGGCGATATGGGATTGACGCTGCGAGGATCCGCCAGGAAGCTGCGATCGTGGTGACGTGGGGCGGCGCGGTCGTACTGGAGACACCGCGTCTGATCCTGAGGTCGTTCCGGCAACTCGATCTTCCGCTCTACGCCGCGCTCAACACCGATCCGGTCGTTACCCAGTTCGTGGGCGGTCCGCTGTCCTCGCAGGATTCCGACGGGATCGCCGAATGGGGCGCAGGAGCTGTACGACCGAGAGGGCATCGGTCTGCTGGCGGTGGAGCGCCGCGAGGACGGCGCCTTCCTGGGGATGTGCGGTCTCCATCATTTCCACGCCTATCCCGACGACGTCGAGGTCGGGTTCCGCTTCGCGCGGGCGTACTGGGGTCACGGTTATTGCACCGAGGCGGCCACCGCGTGGCTCGATCACGGATTCCGTTCACTCGGGCTTCCGCGGGTCATCTCGATCACGGAGCGTGAGAACTTGCGAAGCCTCGCCGTCATGCGTCGGCTAGGAATGACCTTCGATCACGAGGCCGAGTTTGAGGACGGCGGCGAGCCGTTCCAGGCCGTCGTGTACTCGATCGCGTCCTCTGCGTGGTTCGCGCGGACGCGCTGAATCAGCGCGTCCCTTCCACGGCGATCCGCTGGGGTGGTGCTACTTGTTCGGCGCGGCCGCGCTGATATCGGCCAGGGCCGAGTCCCTGTCGCGCTCCACCGCCAGGTCTCCGATCGAGAC
>JBKOZW010000170.1:0-8867 GCA_046726095.1 Actinomycetota bacterium | reverse complement strand
TCGCTACCATGCGCCCCGATGACCCTCACGGTCCTGGAGCACCCGCTCGCCCTCGACCTGCTCACCCGGCTCCGCGACGTGGGGACCCCGTCGGACCTCTTCCGGACGTACACGCGGCGGCTCGGATGGCTCCTCGTCCTCGAGGCCACGAGGGATCTGGCCACCGATCCGGTGGACGTCCGCACGCCGCTCGAGACCACGTCCGGCGCAGCGCTCGCCGAACCGCTCGTCGCGATCCCGGTGCTGCGCGCGGGGCTCGGACTCCTGGACGCGGTGACCGACCTGTATCCCGACACGATCGTCGGGTACCTCGGCATGGAGCGTGACGAGGTCACGCTCCAGCCTCGCGACTACTACGCGAAGCTCCCGGCGATGGAGGGACGCCGAGCCCTCGTGCTCGATCCGATGCTCGCGACGGGAGGCAGCGGCACGGCCGCGGTCGCACACGTCAAGGCGAATGCGAGCCCCAAGTCGATCTCGTTCGTCTGCATCGTCGCGGCCCCCGAGGGCCTCGAGCGCCTGTCCGCCGACCACCCCGAGGTGCCGGTCATCACCGCCGCGCTCGACCGGCGGCTGAACGACCAGGGCTTCATCCTCCCGGGTCTCGGCGACTTCGGCGACCGCCTGCACGGGACGCATTAGGCGCTCGCGGACCTGTTCAGACCGACCCAACCTCCTCGTCGTTCGGCACGGGCAGGGACCACCACCCTGAGGCATCCACCCCCTGCCGGAAGCGCCATCCCGGTCGCTGGACGGGGAAATCCTCGCGGTGATGACCTCCTCGGCTCTCTTCCCGACGCAGCGCCGAGACCGCGACCAACCAAGCGATGAGCGTCCCCACCACGCTCCCGTCCGCCACGCTCGACGAACCGAGCCGATCGAGGAGCGCGCCGAGCTCGGGCGCGACACGGCGGACGCCAAGGAAGCGGTCGGCAACCGCACGGATCTCGGTGAGGGGAAGCGCGCGGGGCGAAGGAACATGAAGCGTGTCCGCTGACGACCCCCGAGGCAGGGGCTCGTCGTCCTCGGCGCGAGCAGCGCGCCCCCCGAACACGAGGGCCTCGGCGAGCGAGTTGGACGCGAGGCGATTCGCGCCGTGGACGCCCGTGGACGCCGCCTCCCCGGCGGCGAACAGCCTTCGGAGGGTCGTTCGGCCCCATAGGTCGGTCAGGACCCCTCCGATGAAGTAGTGCGCGGCGGGGGCGACGGGCGCGGGGGTCTGGGCGATGTCCAAGCCGACCTCGCGGCACTCCTCGGCCGCCGTCGGGAACCTGCGAGCGACGTCCGGCACGTTCCGCGCGTCCAGGTACACCGGTGCGCCGGTCTCTTCTCGCACCCGAACCACAGCTCGAGCGACGACGTCTCGCGGCGCCAGTTCCGCGAGCGGGTGGAAGCGCTCCATGAACCGCTCGCCCGCGGAGTCGACCAGCGACGCCCCTTCACCGCGAAGTGCCTCGGTCAGGAGTCGCGCCGGATGCCCCGGCACATCGAGTGCGGTCGGATGGAACTGCACGAACTCGAGGTCTGCGAGCGCGGCGCCGGCCTCCCACGCGAGCGCGAGCCCCTCTCCGATGGAGGTGTGGGGTCCCGTTCGCCGCCCGTAGATCCCGCACGCCCCACCGGTGGCGAGCACGGTGCGGTCGGCCTCGACGGTTCCCCCAGCGTCCAGCATCACCCCGGCGGCAGCGCCGTCGGCGACGACGATCCGGGTCGCTCGTCCGTCGATCCGAGCGATCCTGCGATCTGAGGCGACCCGCGCAGCGAGGAAGCGGTGGAGCGCCATCCCGGACGCGTCACCGTTCGCGTGGAGCACCCGGCGGGCGCTGTGGCCGCCTTCGAGGCCCGGCAGTTGGCCCTCGTCGAAGCGCATCCCCAGGCCACGAAGCTCTTGCACCGCGACAGGCGCCTCGCGCACGAGCACGCCGACGGCCCGCGGGTCGCACAGCCCCGCGCCGGCCGCCAGCGTGTCCGCCGCGTGCAGATCGGGGCTGTCGTCACGCTCGGTCGCCGCCGCGACCCCTCCCTGCGCCCACGCCGTTGCGGTGAGTTCCGCCGCGCCCGGAGCGACCACGGTGACCGGGCCGCGTTCGGCGGCATGCAGCGCACACCAGAGGCCGGCGGCCCCGGCGCCGACCACCACCGTTCGCATGTCTACTCCGCGAACACCGGACCAGGTGGTCGGACGGATCCCGCGGTCGGACCGATCGCGATCATCCGGTCGACGGCACGTCGCGCACGCCCGGCGATGTCGTCCGGTACCTCGATCCGATGGACCTCGTCACGGAGCGAGACGAGCAGGTTCTCGGGCGTGATCGCCTTCATGTATCGGCAGACCGCGTATTCGTCGACCGGTTCGAACACCTTATCGGGCTGCGCGCGGCGGAGCTGATGCAGGATGCCGGTCTCCGTTGCGACCAGGAATCGTCGGGCGTTCGACCGAACGGACTCCTCGACCATGCCGCCCGTCGAGAGCACCTTCGTCCGCTCGGGTGAGAGCATCCCATCGGAGAGCATCCAGAGGGCCGTGGTCGTGCAACCGCACTCGGGATGGATCAACAGCTCCGTGTCGGGATCGTCTGCCTGCCGACGGAGGCCCTGGGGGTCGATGCCCGCATGGACGTGGCACTCCCCCATCCAGATCTGCATCTTCCGGCCGGACTCGCGCTCGACATGCGCCCCCAGGAACATGTCCGGCAGGAAGAGGATCTCGCGGTCTTCCGGGATCGTCCCGACCACGTCGACCGCGTTGGACGATGTGCAGCAGATGTCCGACTCGGCCTTCACCTCGGCAGACGTGTTCACGTACGCGACGACGACCGCCCCCGGATGCTCACGCTTCCAGTCGCGGAGTTGGTCCGCCGTGATCGATGCGGCGAGCGAGCACCCTGCCTCCAGCGAAGGAAGCAATACGGTCTTGGAGGGGGAAAGGATCTTCGCCGTCTCGGCCATGAAATGCACCCCGCAGAAGACGATCGTCGAAGCGTCCGTCGTCGCGGCGGTCCGGGACAGCGCGAGCGAGTCGCCGACGAAGTCCGCGACATCTTGGATCCACGGAACCTGATAGTTGTGCGCGAGGATCACGGCGTCTCGCGCGCGCGCGAGCCTGCGCGCGTCCTCGGCCCACGCCTCGAAGGCGGAACGATCGTTCTCCACGGCACCGTCAACGCTCGACATCGGTGACCTCCATCGACAGGTCGAGGACAGGCGCGGAATGCGTCAATCGGCCCACGGAGATGAGGCGCGCCCCCGCGTCGACGAACGATCGGACGTTCTCGAGCGTCACCCCACCGGATACCTCGAGTCGGGACGCGTCCCCCATCCGATCGACCGCGGAACGCACCAGCTCGGGCGTGGGGTTGTCGAGCAGGATGCGATCCGCCCCGGCGGTGAAGGCTTCGTCGAGCTGCTCGATCGTCTCGACCTCGACCTCGATCGGGGCATCGCTACGACCGCGCGCCGCTCCCACCGCCTCCGCAACGCCTCCGGCGAGTCGCACATGATTGTCCTTGATGAGCACCGCGTCGGAGAGCGACGCGCGATGGAGCGTGCCGCCGCCGGCGACCACGGCCTCGCGTTCGAACCGGCGGAGTCCCGGCGTGGTCTTCCGTGTGCAGAGGATCGTGGCCGGTGCGGCCGCGTCAACGAACGCCCGCGTCAAGGTGGCCACGCCCGAGAGGTGGCTGAGGAGGTTGAGCGCGGGCCGTTCGGCCCGCAAGAGTGTGGCCGCCGTCCCCTGCACGATCGCCGCGATGTCTCCCGGAGAGAGCGCATCGCCGTCCGCCTTCCGTGCATCAAACAGAACCCGGCCGCTCGCATCCGCGGCGACCTCGAAGACCGCCCGCCCGAGCGTCATCCCGGCAAGGATGCCCGACTGTTTCGCTACGAGTTCGGCAGTGCACCGGATGCCCGGAACGACCGTGAGCTGGGTCGTGACATCGCCGCCGGGCGCGTCTTCAGCCAGCGCCGCCCGAGCGAGCGCAGAGACATCGTCGATCGTGTTCACGACCATGCATGCATGGTATCCGGGGACCTCGGGGACGACGCGGGATCAGCCCTTGATGTAGGGCTTCCCGTCCGCGGCCGGCGGCCGCACGCGATGCGCCGCCCCTGACACCACCAAGATCGTGACCAGGTAGGGAAGCATCGCGAGGAACTCGTTGGGGATGGAGACTTGGAGGATGTTCGCCTTCACCTGAAGCGAGTCAGCGAACCCGAAGATGAGCGCTGCGCCCAGCGCCCCGATCGGGTTCCAACGGCCAACGATCATGGCAGCGAGGCCGATGAATCCGCGGCCGGCACTCATCCCTTCCTCGAACCGTCCGACCGCTCCGAGCGTGAAGTAGGCGCCCCCGATCCCGGCCACGACGCCGCCGAGGATCACGCTGCGATAGCGCGTGAAGAGCACGCGGACCCCGACCGTGTCGGCAGCGAGCGGGTGCTCCCCGACGGCGCGAACCCGGAGGCCCCACCGCGTGTAGAAGAGACCCATGAACATCAGAGCAACGATCAGGAGGAGCAGGTACACGAAGATGTTGTTGTCGAACAGGATGGGGCCGATGAATGGGATCTTGGACAAGACGGGAAGGGCAACATCCTGGAAGCGCCCTGGGTCGTTGAGCGCCTGGTTCTGCTGGAGGTACTGCTTCGACAGATACGACGTGAGCCCAAGCGCAAGGATGTTGATCACCGTGCCGGCCACGATCTGATCGACGAGGTATCGGATCGCCAGGAGCGCAAGGAGGGCAGCCAAGACGGCCCCGGCGAGCGCCCCGGCGAGCAGTCCGATCCAGAGGTTGTGCGTCGCGCTGCCCGCGACGGCGCCGGCGAATGCTCCTGAGAGCAGCATCCCCTCGATCCCGATGTTGATGACCCCCGAGCGCTCGCACATCACTCCGCTCAGAGCGGCGAACGCGATCGGAACCGAACGCAGGACGGTGCTCTGCAACATCCCGACGAGGCTGAGGGAGCCATCGGCGGCCGCCCAGATGAGGAAGGCGAAGACGACGAGCGTCGCGACGACGGCGAGCACGAGGTTGACACGCTTCCCGAACCCCTTCGCGAGTTGATATCCCCCGGCGAAGGCACAGATCACGGCGATCAGGAAGAGGGTGGCCTGGCTCGGGACGACGAGGTCGGGAAGGTGGAAGAAGGTCTCTCCCTGGGCCGGGTTGAGTCCGAATCGCGTGTGCACGCCTGTGCGAGTACCGAGGCCGAACCACGCGAAGATGACCAGCCCGACGCCGAGGAAGACGACACCCACGACCCTCGCCCGGCGCAGGGACACGGCCGGCGCTTCCGCTTCGACGAAGCTCGCGCTCACCCGCCCCACCCCTTGGCGAAGGCTTGGGGGCCCGTAACGCGCCTCGCCTTGATCCGGAAGATCGCCGCGACGAGGGTCGGCGCGGCGACGAACATGATGACGAGTCCCTGGATCACGACCGTGATGTCGATCGGGGTCTCCGTCACGACCTGCATCGTGCGGCCCCCGACCTGCAGGATGCCGAACAGGAACGCGGCGAGCACCACGCCCAACGGGGTACCTCTTCCCACCAGGGCCAGGGCGATCGCCGTGAATCCCAATCCGGAGGCGAAGCCCGGGATAAGGCTCGGGGTGACGCCGCCCAGTTGCACGGCCGCAGCGAGCCCGGCGAGTCCGCCCGCGAGGGACATCACCACGACCGTCGTCCGCGCAGGGCTCATCCCGGCGGCGCGCGCAGCACCGGGGTTGGCCCCCACCGCCTGGAACTCGAATCCCAACGTCGTCCGATTCAGCAACCAGGCGACGGACCAGGCGACGCCGAGGGCCAGGAAGATCCCTGCGTGGACACGGAGATCCGATCCCAACAGATGCGGGAATGCCACCGCGACGGGCCTGGCGATGGGTTCCGCCTGCTGCTTGAAGGGTGGGAGCGTAATGAGGTAGAGGGTCAGACTCACCGCCACGAAGTTGAGCATGATGGTCGTGATGACCTCGTGGGCTCCCGTCTTCGCCTTGAGGAACCCGGGGATCGCGCCCCAGACCATCCCCCCAACGAAGCAGGCGACCACCATCAGGACCAGGTGGATCGGACCGGGGAGGCCCGGCCACCAGATACCCACCGCGGCCCCGACGACCGCTCCGATGTTCATCTGTCCTTCGGCCCCGATGTTGAACAAACCGGATCGGAACCCGAGAGCGACGGAGAGGCCGACAAAGATGAGCGGCGTCGTCGTGACGATGGTCTCCGAGATCGGGTACAACGCGGCACGGATCTGGTCGAGGTCCCCGGAGGAGAACGCCCGAACGAGTTTCGAGGGACTCCCCAGGGCCCCCGAGAACAACGCGTAGTAGGCCTCGCGAACGACCCTCCACGAGGTCGAGATGGCGGCTCCCGGGTTCCGGAAGAAGCTCTCCCATGCCCGGAAGGCAGCCTGATCGGTGACGATGATCAGCAGGGCTCCGATGACGAGGGCCAGGAGGACGGCGAGGAGGGGAAGGACCACGACCCGCCATCCCACCTTTCCGGTGGCGATCAGTTCGGTGGAAGGCTCCTCCTCGGGGGGTTCGTCGGAGACCCCCGGACCCTCGAGCGCCCCCCGTGTCTCAGCCACCGGACCCCTCCGGATCCATGATCGAGCCGGCCATGAGGAGCCCCAGCTGCTCCCGGGTGGTCCCCTCCGCAGGAAGAACCGCAACGATCTGTCCGCGATACATGACCGCGATCCGATCGGCGAGCGCCATGACCTCGTCCAACTCAACCGAGACGATCAGCACGGCCGTTCCTTCGTCCCGCTTCTCCACGATGCGCTCGTGGATGTACTCGATCGACCCGACATCCAGTCCACGGGTCGGCTGATCCGCGACGAGAAGCTTGATCGGTCGTGAGAATTCTCGCGCCACGATGACCTTCTGTTGATTCCCACCCGAGAGGGTGGACGCGGGCTGCTCGACGGAAGCGGTCCGGACGTCGAAGTCACGCACGCGCTGCTTGGCAGCCTCCAGAACGGCTTCGCGGTCACGGACCATGGCACGCGCGAACGGTGGCTCGTCGTACGTGTTGAGCACCAGGTTGTCGGCGATCGAGAAATCGAGGATCAGCCCGTCGGCCTGCCGATCCTCCGGCACGTGACCCACGCCGAGGTCGAGGATGTCTTCGGGCGACGCGTGGGTCAGCACCAGATCGAAGACCCGGATCGTTCCCCGGATCGGCGGTCGGAGTCCGGTGATGGCCTCGACGAGTTCCGTCTGACCGTTGCCCTGAACCCCCGCGAGGCACACGATCTCGCCGGCGTGCACCTCCAGACTCGCTCCTGCGACCGCGACGTGTCCTCGATCATCTCGGACGAACAGGTCTTCGATCTCCAGGACGGGCTCGCCGCGCCGAGCGGGGCTCTTGTCAACACGCAGCTGGACCGAGCGACCCACCATCATCGCCGCCAGCTCCTCCTCTGAGGTGTCCGTCGGGGTGGCCGTCCCGACCACTCGGCCCCCCCTCAAGACCGTGATCCGGTCCGCGACGGCGAGGACCTCCGTCAACTTGTGGGTGATGAAGATGATGGATCTCCCCGACGACCTGAGTGAGCGCAGCACCTCGAACAGCTCGTCGGTCTCCTGCGGTGTCAAGACGGCGGTCGGTTCGTCCAGGATCAGAACCTCGGCCTCGCGATAGAGGGCCTTGACGATCTCCACCCGCTGCTGGACCCCGACGGGCAGCTCTTCGATCACGGCGGTCGGTGGGACCTCGAGACCGTAGCGTTCGCTTATGTCCTTGACTTCCTTGGCTGCCCGTCGCCTGTCGAGGAGACCGAAGGGACCGCGTACGTCTTCCACCCCCAGCATGATGTTCTCCGTCACCGTGAACACGGGCACGAGCATGAAGTGCTGGTGAACCATCCCCAGGCCGGCACGGATGGCATCGCCCGGACTCGAGAAGTGAACGGGCTGGTCGTCGATGAGAACCTCACCCTCGTCGGCCCGGGAGAGGCCGTAGAGGATGTTCATGAGTGTGGTCTTGCCGGCTCCGTTCTCTCCCAGGAGCGCGTGGATCTCACCTTCGCCGACGACCAGGTCGACCTCGTCATTGGCAAGGACGCCCGGGAACCGCTTGGACACGCCCCGCAACTCGAGCTTCACCGAAGGCCCTCTCGAACGGCCGCGAGGGGCATCGGTTCCACGATGCCCCTCACGGCCGACGATCCTAGCTGGCGGGGTAGTCCTTGGGATCCACCGAGACCGTTCCGTCGATGATCCCCTGCCTCAACTCATCGATCTTGGTCTGGAGTTCCTGGGGAACCTGCGACGCGAGATCGTGGTACGGGGCGATCCCTACACCGTTGTTGGCGAGGGTCCCGACGTACAGGCCTCCCTCGAACGTGCCGTCGAGCGTGGCTTTGACGGTGTCCTCCACGGCGACGTTCATGTGCTTCTCCACCGTGGTAAGGAACAAGGAGCAGTACTCCTGGGCCGCGACGCAGCCATCGGTGTCCACCCAGATCCCGTAGACGCCACCGGCGTCCTGGGCGGCAGCCATGGTCCCGATCCCCGTGCCGCCCGCCACCGGCAGGATGATGTCGGCGTTCTCCGAGAGGAAGTCTTCCGCGACCCTGCGGCCCTCGGCCGGCGTGTAGAACGCAACCGCGGGGTCGGTTGAGATCTCAACACCCTTCTGCGTATCCGGATCCCATCCGAGGAGCGTGACGCTGTCGTTGTTGTCCTGGTTGTACTTGCGGATGCCCGCGGCGAAGCCGTTCATGAAGATGGTGACCGTCGGGAGGAACCAGCCTCCGTACGTCGCCACGACCTTCGTCTTGCTCATCCCGGCCGCGAGGTACCCGGCAAGGAAGGCCGCCTCATCGGTCTGGAACGTGAGCTCGCTCACGTTGGGGAG